>MHDW01000214.1 GCA_001803645.1 Nitrospirae bacterium GWC2_42_7
CAGTCAATTCATATCCTGCAGCCAAATTCTGGCTCCACTGCAATCACGTTCATGTCTCCGGGCAGAAAATGTCCAAGAGCAAGGGGAATATCTATTACACTGATATGCTTCTTAAAAAAGGTTATTCGATGGCGGAGATCAGGTTCTTTCTTGTTTATGAGCATTACAGGGATAAAATAAATTTCACTGGGCAGAATATGCAGTCAAGCGCTCTGAAGCTCAGGGAATTCCTTCAGATCATGGAGAAATTTAAAAAAAGATCAGGCCATACATCAGGGATCGAGAGTAGAACCAGCAGGGAAATAAAAAAAGTCTTCTCTGATAACATGGATGCTGATCTGAATGTAAGAAAGGCTTTTGACAGTATAAATGGCATCCTGCACAGCATCGAACCAGACAGAATGTCACCATCTGAAGCTGCAGGAATATTGCGATCTGTTAAAAAGATCGATGAAGTCCTTAAGGTCATTTATTAACTTGAGTTATTGCAGCTTTTAAAAAATACAGCTCCTCATAGGTCATGGATTCATCAGGTTTAGTTTTAATCTGTGTCTGGTTAAAGACCAGCATCCGGCTCCTGTTGATTTCTTCATTGACTAATTGCCCGTGAAAATGCTAATATCTAGTTGGAATTTTAGAAGTTTTTGCGATTACAGAGGCCACAAAGACTTTTGACTTTGTGACCTTTTTTTATTGAGGCCTTCTGAGATTTTAGTTTAGAAAAAGGAGGTAAAAGAAATGACTGAAGGAACTGTAAAATGGTTTAATGAGAGTAAAGGTTTTGGCTTTATTACAAGTGAAGACGGAAGTGAAGCTTTTGTACACCATACATCCATCCAGGGCAATGGCTTTAAAACCCTTGCCGAAGGTGACAGGGTCAGCTTTGATACTGAAAAAGGACCGAAAGGCCCCAAGGCTATCAATGTTGTCAAACTGTAATTAGGAGAAAAGGGCCCCTTCCTTAAGGAGGGGGCCTTTTCATTCAGGAGAAACATGAACCACACTATGAACAGCAAAAAGAATGCAGTAAGGGTAGAAAGAATTCAACAAAAACGAGATGCAGGCATTGTTTCTACACACTACCCTGAGGTCGCAGGCATTGTTATCAATATGATGTACAATCAGAAGGGGATAAAAAAATCATTACAGCGTACTGTTAATTTCTTCCCGAGCAGTTGTGCTTTATTCAGGATAGACTGTCTTTGCAAAGACTGTGTTGATGGTGGATTTGATATGTCACAGGTTATAACAGCAATGATCGGAAAACGCAAAGAAGCGGCAAAAGGAACACTCAACTGCGAGGGCAATGGAGCTGGCAATGGATCTTCTGCTGAACATGCAACTATTGTCTACGAAGTAGCCATACAATACGCTAAGAACTAATCATTTTACTGCAGGAATTGGCTGATATTTATCAGGAAAAGCCCGTAGTTCTTCTATTAATCGCAGCATATCATCCAATGTCACAGCATGGAAAGCCCTGTCTTTCAGTCCCTTTACGGCCATTCCCTTCACATACCATCCAAAGAATTTTCGGAATAGCATAACTCCTTTTTCCTCACCATAGAATTGGGTATTCAAAGCAAGATGTTTTTTCATAGTTTGAGTTTTTTCAAGAATATCGGGATTTAGAGGTGTTATTCCGTTCTTCATATATTCTGCTGTTGCACGGAATATCCACGGATTACCTAGAGCACCCCTTGCTATAGCCACACCATCGCAGCCTGTTTCATCAAAGAGCTTTTTTATCAGACTCGGGGAAAAGGCATCTCCGCTGGCAATTACCGGTATTTTCAGTGATTCTTTAACTTTTCTGATTATGTTGTAATCAACCTGTCCGCGGTATCCCTGCAATCTGGTTCTGCCGTGAATAGTAAGCCCTTTTACGCCTGCATCCTGCGCGCAGAGCGCGGCCTCAACAGCATTAACGGATGTCTCAGCCCAGCCTGCGCGTATTTTAACTGTGACAGGCAGGCTGGTATTTTCGACAATTACTTTCAGGAGTTCGTGAAGTTTCACCAAATCCTTCATGAGAGCAGCGCCTTTACCGCTTGATACCACCTTGGGTGCCGGACATGCGGCATTGAAGTCTATCATATCAAAAGCATACCCTGACAGAGCATCCAGAGCCCTTTTAATGATCTCGGGATCGTTGCCGAGGATCTGCACAGCTAACGGTCTGTCATTCATGTCTGAAGAAAGCATTTTAAGAGTGTTTTTGCTTTTATGAACCAGAGCATGGGAGCTTATCATCTCGGTAAATGCGAGCCCGCATCCAAGAGACCTGTTGATCAGGCGGTATGGCAGGTCGCTAATCCCTGCCATAGGCGCAAGGACAAGAGAAGAAGGAAGACTTAAATTTCCGATAGAAAGCATGATTATTTATTATACATTACAAGAGAACTCATAAGTCTCTCGACAAATATAACACCTGTTGACTATAGGATCAGAAAAAGCAGCATGTCGCAGTTATATGAAACGTATACAGCAAGTTGCGTTATTGAAATTATACTATATAATTAAGATTAACCATCTATAAAGTTTTCAGCTTAAGGGCATCGAAAGGAGGAAAATGAAACAGAGCAGAATTTATCTGAATTTATGCATACTCGGCGCATTTATCCCATGGTATATTTTAGTCGGATTTTTTGGGACTGAAAACGTATCTCTGCCGTCTTTTTTCATCTCGATCTTCGCAAACAATGTAGCATCTGCAGTTGCAGCTGATCTGATCGTTTCAGGTCTGGTGTTTTTTGCATTCGTATATTTTGAAGGAAGGCGCATGGGGCTTAAACATCTCTGGATATATGTTTTGGCAACCTTGCTCGTAGGGCTTTCTTTCGGACTGCCTTTGTTCCTGTATTACCGCGCCAAGGCGATCGAACAGTCTGTTGAGTTATAGAATTTGTACAGGGATATTGAAGATGCAGAGCCTTACTTAATTCAGGAGGAACTATGGATTTTGCAAAGACAGCTATATTAACAGGCGGAATTCTGTCGTTTGGGGTTGCAGCAGGGCATAGCCTGTTCTACCGTTTATTTGGGTGGAAAAGTGAGTTTGAAAAGATCTCCATACTTAACAGAAAAATCTTATATACCATCCATGTTTTCCTGACGATCTTCTTCCTGATATTTGCTTCTATATCCATTTTGTTTGCCGAAGAACTCAGCACAGGTAAAGGACTTGCCGGAAGTATTTGCTTTGGATATGCTCTTTTATGGTTTATACGTCTTATTTGGCAGATAGGATACTTCAGACTATCTGAGATCCCTTATAACAGGAACCTCCTGGTTCTTCACTATTTCCTCATCTTCTTGTTTGCTATTCTCTCTTTGTGCTATCTTGCACCTTTAGTGCAAGACCGATGAATTGCATGAGGAGAAAGTATCAGGTTTTGAGACATGAAGCAGAAGTCGCGCCTCTGCGACTTTTCCCATACCGCCGACAGCCTGCGCTATTCGCCGAGAAGTTCGCCGATGGGTTTCAGATCTTCCACCCTATCGCATACTGCCTTGATGATCATGATAATGGGCACGCCCAGCAATAAACCCCATACGCCCCACAACCAGCCCCAAAACAGCACGCTGACGAAAACCACAACCGGGCTCATCCGGCTTGCCCGACCTGTAAGCCATGGCGTCAGCAAATAACCTTCAAGACCTGTGATGACCAGCGAGATGCCGGAAACCAAAAGCGTCACGCTGATCGTTCCGAATTGGAGAAAGGCGAAGAATGCTATGCCGCCGGTAACTATGACCGGACCAAGATAGGGGACAGTATTTAATACCCCGGCAGCGATTCCCCAGATTGCCGCATGCTCAAGGCCGATCCAGAGAAACGCAAGCCAGGTCACTACGCCCACGAGAATGCTGGTGAATATCTGCACCAGAAGATAGCGTTGGATCTGGGCGGTAATTTCATCCAGCACCTGGTGGGTGATCTTTTTCTTGCTGAAGGTGGGGCCGTTGATCTTGACCAGTTTGCGCCGGAAAGTGTCGCCGGAAACCAACATAAAATATGCCAGAAACAATACCACAGTGAACTGGCCGGCAAACACGATCATACCCTTGGTCCCTATCCAAAGGTACTCTTTGACATTAAGTTTCGGCTTTTCGATCTGCACACGTGTCACCCCGCGCGAGGGAGCAGGAGATGGAGCGCCTGTCTCGCTTGCTACCTGCTCGAGTTGAGTGGCGGTTTTTTGCACATTCTCGATCGTGCTTTCAGATGTTCCCCGTTCTTTGAGCCTTGCCAGTCGGATCTTCTGCGCAGCTTCGGGCAGGGTTTCGATCAGCTTGACAGCATCGTCGCTGAGCGAATAGACCAGAGCGCCTGTCCCTCCAACAATACTGAGCAGCAACACAGCAGCCCCGATAGCGCGCGTAATCCGCCATTTTTGCATCAGATTGACAGGGGGAGAAAGTGCATAGCTGATCATCACACCCAACATCAATGGGATGAAAATCGCCTTGGCCCAATGCAGCACAAAGATGACTGCGAGCACCGCGAGCAGTGCAAGCGAAAAACTGTACACATCAACCTGAGTGCGCAGCACCAAAGGAGCTGTTTTTGGAGATTCCGGGCTGTCTTTGTCCTGGTCAGTGTCAGACTTGGGTGAAAGTTTATTCTTCATTTTTGCTTTCTCTATACACTATAGCACCAAAACATAAAAAAACTACTGATCATTCTGCTGCCTGAGCAGAAATGAGGAGACTTTAAGCTCAGGAAATGACTGAGAAACCTGAGTCAACGGAAAAAGGGTGAAATCGTACGCAGGAGATTTTCGTGATAAGATAGAACATGACAATCATCAAGCATTTCTTTTTGTTTTTTCTATTTGTATCCATTTTCCCCCTCAGTGGTGGATGTGCGACCTTGCCGAACGTCTCCGAAAAGATTGATGAGGCACAGACTACAGATAAGCCTCGTCAGATCGTTTCGTCCAAGGGACTGATATCACCGGAAAAAAGCAAGGCTATCATGGAACGGCTGAAGCGATCGGTTGATCCGACGGACATTCTGGAACGCCACACTGCTGTGGTGGAATCAGTAACTGAAAGCCCGCTGACAAAGGGAAACAAAGTATCCCTGCTCGCCGATGGTCTGGCTACCTATGCCGCCATGTTCAAAGTCATAGAAAAGGCCAAAGACCATATCAACCTTGAAAGCTATATTATTGAAGATGATGAAACAGGCCGCAAATTTGCTGATCTGTTACTGCAAAAACAGGCGGAAGGTGTTCAGGTTAATGTTATCTATGACAGCGTGGGCAGTATGAATACGCCTGCTTCTTTTTTCCAGCGCCTGCGTGACAGCGGAATTAAGGTGGTCGGATTCAATCCGCTAAATCCACTGGCAGACCGCGATAAATGGGGACTGACACACCGGGACCACCGCAAGATCTTAATAGTCGACGGCAAAGTCGCCATTATCGGGGGTATCAACATCAGCAAGGTTTATTCGAGTAGTCCTTTTAAACGGAAACGGAACGAAAAGGCGACAGTTCACTGGCGTGACACAGACATTCAAATTGAAGGCCCGGCTGTGGCTGAATTCCAGAAGCTCTTTTTTGACACCTGGCAAAAGCAGAAAGGCCCGGAACTTTCGGGGAGGAACTATTTTCCTGATCTGAAAGAACAGGGAAATGCCCTGGTGCGGGTGGTAGGCAGCACCCCGGGACAGGACAACAGGGTAACTTTTATTATGTATGTGTCTGCCATCACGTTTGCCGAGCATTCGATCCATATGACGAATTCTTATTTTATCCCAGACGACCAGATTGTTACGGCCCTTACTGAGGCTGCAGAGCGCGGTGTTGACGTAAAGATCATTCTCCCCGGAGTCACTGATTCTAAGCTGGCATTATATGCACAGAGGTATCATTATTCCGGGCTTTTGAGATCAGGAGTGAAGATATACGAGCACAGCACTTCCCTGCTTCATGCGAAGACAGCAGTAGTTGACAAGGTCTGGTCAACAGTCGGCTCAACCAACATGGATTTCCTGAGCTTATTAAACAATGATGAAGTGAATGCGGTTATCCTGAGCAAGGAGTTTGCCATTGAAATGGAGAAAATGTTTGCCGGCGATCTTGAGAATTCCAAACAGATCCAATGGGAGGAGTGGAAAGAAAGACCGTTGCTGCCCAGGCTCAGGGAGTGGTTCATTAATTTATTCGTCCGATGGTTATAAAACATTTCGTCAACGGTGTGAGTGAGTCATGTGAATCAGATACATATTAAGGGTATCAAAATTGAAGCTGTATCTGCGCAGAAAATCCCTCCTACCCTCCCTTTGCCAAAGGGAGGAATCAGTGTTCCCTCTTTGGCAAAGAGGGGTGAGGGGTATTTTAGTTCCCCTCCCTTGAGGGGAGGGGATGAAGGGGAGGGTGATTTAAGTGACTTTATGAATGACCGCATTAGTAAGATCAGAAGCCATCTGAGAGCCTTACTGTTCATGGCTGCAGCAGCGATTTTTTTTTCTGCTGGTTCTGCTTCAGCTGTTGAAAAACCCCGTCAGGGCGAAGACATCCTGCTTGATACCTATCACAGTATCGAGGCCAAAATAGAGAGAAACAGCTTCGGGTTCCCTCTCTTTCTGGAGTCCTTTGAGCGAGACAACAGAGTGCATGTGGATGTATACGGTATATTCGATTATCCCTTCACCAGCGTTGCCAACGTGCTTAAGGCCCCGGCGAACTGGTGCGATATCGTATCCCTCCATCCTAATGTCAAGACATGCACCTACAGGGAATTACCGGTCGCCTGGCAGCTGACCTTTTACATTGGCCGCAAATTCTATCAACCACCGGAAGCCGCACGTCAGGTCATTTACCATTACAGGAAAGTTGATCAGAAGCCGGGGTATCTTGATATCACTCTCAGTGCTGACGAAGGCCCTTTCAGTACAAAGGACCACAGGATGAGGTTCGAGGCACTGCCCCTTGCTGGAGGTAAAACTTTTGTCCACGTCAGCTACGACTATAACGACAGTGCTGCGATTCGACTCACGGAAAAGGTCTATTTTGCGACACTCGGCCGTGGCAAGGTTGGGTTCACTGTAACCGGAACAGACAAAAACAACAAACCAGTTTATATCGGCGGGTCTCGTGGTGCAGTTGAGCGTAATGCTGTCCGGTACTATTTCGCTATCCAGTCCTTCATGAATACAATGCGCTATCCAGAGGGAAGCCGTTTCAGCATGAGGATCAGCGAGTGGTACGATCTTACGACCCGCTACAGGACACAGCTCTTTGAGATGGAAAAAAAAGACTACCTCACACTAAAGACAAAAGAGCACAAGAACCAGGTGATACTCCAGTGGCGGATTGGGATGGGGTTGCAATGAGTGTTAGGACACTACAACCCTGCAGCACTGCACCCGGCATCAAAGAAAGCTTATTAAGGTATTAAGGTAAGTCCAGATTGACAAGCCATACGTTTTTTGATATAAAGACAAGTATAGATTATAATGACAAAACACAAAAGGGCAACTTATAAAGGAATCAGCAGAACTGCAGCAGCCTATTATAGAATTGCAAGCAAGGGAAACTGGGATCAGGCAGACAGATGAGGCGCTAAAGGTATCGGAAATCCGTTGCAGGAGGCTCTTTGAAACTGCTCAGGACGGGATATTACTTCTCGATAAAGAAGGAGACAACTAATGACCAAAACAAAAGGCAACACGCATCTATCCGGCGCAACATTGATCAAATCCCCAACAGGAATCACAGGACTTGATGAGGTAACAGGCGGAGGACTTCCGAAAGGCAGACCCACTCTTATCGCAGGATCTGCTGGGTCCGGTAAGACTGTCTTTGCTATGGAATTCCTTGTAAACGGCGTGACAAAATTTAACGAGACAGGCGTGTTCGTCTCTTTCGAGGAGCCTGTCGAAGACCTCACGAAGAACTTTGCTTCCCTTGGGTATAACCTGAATCGGTTTTCGGACAACAAAAAAATGATAATAGATTACATACATATCGAGCGTTCCGAGATCGAGGTGACCGGCGAGTATGATCTCGAAGGCCTCTTTGTCAGGCTTGGACACATGGTCGATTCGATCGGAGCAAAGAGGATAGTGCTTGACACAATTGAGTCTCTGTTCGGCGCACTGCCGAATGAAGGTATCTTAAGGGCGGAGATCCGCAGACTTTTTCGCTGGCTGAAATTAAAGGGCCTTACCGCCATTATTACCGGCGAAAAAGGCGACGGCATGATTACAAGGCACGGGCTTGAAGAGTATGTCTCCGACTGTGTCATATTCCTCGACCATCTCGTATTCGAACAAGTCGCAACGCGCAGGCTCCGGATCATAAAATACAGGGGCTCATCTCACGGTACAAACGAATATCCCTTCCTGATCGATAAGACGGGCATATCGGTCCTGCCGGTCACATCCCTTGAACTTATCCACAAGGCCACATCAGAAAGGATCTCTACCGGCATACCCCGCCTGGATACCATGTTCGAAGGAAAAGGCTATTACCGGGGCAGCAGTATCCTCGTATCCGGAACAGCAGGCACAGGGAAATCGAGCGTAGCGGCAAAATTCGCTGAATCAGCATGTCAAAGGGGAGAGCGCTGCCTCTATCTTGCATTTGAGGAATCCGAAAGCCAGATCATCCGCAATATGCGATCGATCGGCATCAACCTGGAACCATGGGTGAAAAAGGGACTTCTGAAATTCCATGCGTCCAGGCCGACCTTCTGCGGTCTTGAAATGCACTTGGTGCAGATACACAATCTGGTCAGCAGTTTCAACCCGAGCGTAGTTATCTTCGATCCCATAACCACTATGATGTCAATCGGCAGTGACAACACGGTAAAGTCAATGCTGACACGCCTTCTGGATTACCTCAAGATGAAAAAGCTGGTCACGACCCTCTTTACCAACCTGTCGCATAACGAAGACCTCGAAAAAACAACGATGGCCGTTTCGTCGTTGATGGACACGTGGATACTCCTGAGAGACATCGAAATAGGGGGAGAGCGCAACCGCGGCTTGTATGTCTTGAAGGCCCGTGGTATCGGCCATTCCAATCAAATCCGGGAGTTCCTGCTCACAAAAGAGGGAATTGATGTGCGTGACGTTTATCTCGGACAGGATAAAGTCCTGACCGGCTCTGCGCGGCTTGCCCAGGAGGCTGAGGAAAAAGCCGAGGGCCTTATTCGCAGGCAGGAAACACAATGGAAGCAGCGCGAGCTTGAACGCAAACGGGAGACGATTGAATCCCAGATAAAAGTCCTTCGTTCTCAATATGAGTCGGAGGAAGAGGAACTTCGGATCTCTATACATCAGGCAAAATTGATTGAAGAAACGATATCCAGGGCCACGAGGGAGATGGCAAAATCCAGGAAGGCAGACGTCATTAAACCGGCTAAAAGAAAATAATAGCGGGAGGAACATATTGTTATGGGAACTGAAGATAAAAAAAGGAAGGCTGGCAGCAAGACAAAAGCCTTAAAAGCAACTGCCAAGACACATGGGACAGCAGAAGTGAAATTGCCAAAGGAAATTTGGGATTTGATGCTTTACGTTGCGGGCCAGACCCCAAAATCCCTCACAGCCTTTGCCAACCTAAAGAAAATCTGTGAGAAGCATCTTGAGGGCAAGTACCGCCTCGAGGTGATTGATCTTTTGAAAAACCCTCAGCTCGCCCGCGGTGACCAGATTCTTGCAATACCGACACTGGTGAGGAAGCTTCCCGAGCCTATAAAAAAGATAATAGGTGACCTTTCAAATATGGAACGCGTCCTGGTGGGCCTGGATCTACGCCCGGCGGATTAAGGCAAGGAGAACAAATATGGAGAAAAAAGCATTGAAAGATGAATTAAAGGCATTGGGAAAAAAGATCAAGGCCTCTCCGGGAAAGAGGTATGTTTTAAGCCTTTATATCGCAGGAGCAACGCCTAAGTCCACCCGTGCAATTATGAATATCAAAAAAATCTGTGAAGAATACCTTATGGGCAGATATGAGCTTGAGGTTGTAGACATATACCAGCAACCTGAGCTTGTAAAGGAGGAACAAATTATTGCTATCCCCACACTTCTAAAAAAACTTCCACTCCCTTTACGGAAATTCATAGGCGATATGTCAAAGACAGAAAAGATCCTTGTGGGTCTGGATATAAAGACAAGGAAATGAATAAACCCCCTATGCGATTTAAGAAGGAAGATGGCGAAAAAGAATAAATCTGTTAAGCAACTATTGGAAGAGAACCAAACCCTTCGGACACAACTTGAAGAGTTAGAGGAGACTGTACGTGCCATCCGGTCCGGAGAGGTTGATGCCCTGGTTGTTTTAGGCCCTGAGGGCGAGCAGGTTTACACCCTGAAAAGCGCGGAACAACCTTACCGTGTTCTTGTCGAAACAATGAACGAGGGAACAAGCACTGTAGCTCCCGATGGCACCATACTTTATAGCAATAACCGTCTTACAGCCATGCTCAAAATGCCGCTTGAACAGGTCATAGGGACCTCAATACGTCTCTACATTACAGGGTCAGATCTTCTGATATTCGATGACCTTTTGAAAAAAGGCCTGCAGACTGATTGCCAGGGAGAAGTGTCCCTAAAGACAAGGGAAGGGACTTTGCCGGTTCAGCTTTCTCTGAGCCCTGTGCGCAGTGAAGGAATGGATTGTACAGTAATAGTAATAACAGATTTGACTGAACAAAAAAAGGCCGAAGAGGCTTTGCGCAGAACTTCAGAGACTTTG
>MHDW01000215.1 GCA_001803645.1 Nitrospirae bacterium GWC2_42_7
TGACGCTGATAATGACGGCATAGGTGATGTCTGCGACAATTGTTCTTTAACGGCCAATGCGGATCAAGCTGATGCTGATAATGACGGCATAGGTGATGTCTGTGATACGTGCCCTAATGATCCGTTGGACCAATGTGTGTTTGTTGGCCCTCTCCCGGACCTCACCGGCAGCTGGTATGAGCCTTTAACAGAAAAATGCAAAGAGAAAAAAGAGGGGCTTGTATGCAAGGTCAAAGGCAAGCTGATCATCCGTAACATAGGCGATGTAGATGCTGAGTATGTTGTGTTCAGGTTCTATCTGTCTGATGATGACAGCTATGATGCAGGCGATATCTTATTAAAAGCAGACTTCATGTACAATGTAAATGTTGGGAAAGATTACAAGAAGTCTTTCAATCTCACACTGCCTGTTGGTATGAGCCTTGAAGGCAGATACATAATTGTATATATTGACGCTGAAAATGCAGCGGTAGAATCCGATGAGAACAATAACTTTGTTGTGTACGGAGAAGAAGATACTTAATAAAATTTCCTTAAGTATTTGATCCTAAGCTAACCCCTTCTCAAAACTTGTTTTGGAAAGGGGTTAGCTAAAGCTCAAGAAAATAGAATGGCAGTGGTAAGGATCTTCTTATCGATCGTGTTGAAATAAGAAAAACATATCATGTATCATAATTCCAGTTTGTCCTTTAATTTCTTTTAATCCGGAGGTATCGAACATCAAACTTAAAGAAGAAAACGGAAAAGAAACTGTAATAAGTTCAATTCCTGAAATTGAGAAACAGCTCAAAAAACTTAAGGCAATTGCTGTAAGTATAAACGGGCAACTCTGCGACCTTAACATGGTCAAGCAAGCCACGGACACTGATACTTTTGAAGCTGTTACATTTGATTCTGAGGCAGGCAGAGATATCTACAGGCACAGCACTTCGCATGTTATGGCACATGCTGTGAAAAAACTTTTTCCAACAGCAAAGCTGGCTATAGGCCCTTCTATCCATGATGGTTTTTATTACGATTTTGATATGGAGAAGGCGTTTACACCAGAAGACCTCATTGCTATTGAAAAAGAAATGCAGAAGTTAATCAAAAAGGATTCTCCCTTTGTCAGGAAGGATATGTCTCGTGATGAGGCATTGCGCCTTTTCAAGGATATGGGTGATATATACAAGGTGGAACTTCTTAATGAGATAACTGACGATAATGTTTCAGTTTACGAGGAGGATGGCTTCCTAGATCTCTGCAGAGGCCCTCATCTTGTTTCAACAGGTAAGATAGCAGCGTTCAAACTTTTGAGTATTGCAGGAGCGTACTGGAGGGGAAATGAAAAGAACAAGATGCTCCAGAGGATCTACGGCACTTCTTTTAATAACCCCGGCGAACTTAAAGAATATCTTGATCTTCTCGAAGAGATCAAGAAAAGAGACCATAGAAGGCTCGGAAAGGAACTGGATCTCTTCAGTATTAATGATGAGATAGGTTCAGGGCTTGTGCTATGGCATCCCAACGGAGCAGTAATACGCAAGACAATAGAAGATCTTTGGAGAGATGAACACATAAAGGCTAATTATAAACTGCTTTATACTCCGCATATTGCGCGGCTTGAACTTTGGAACAGGAGCGGACATCTCGACTACTACAAGGAAAATATGTATTCTCCGATGGAGATAGAGGGCGTGGATTATGAGCTAAAACCTATGAACTGCCCGTTTCATCTTGCGATCTATAAGAGTTCTCTGAGGAGTTACCGCGATCTGCCTATAAGATATGCAGAGCTGGGAACTGTCTACAGGTTCGAACGTTCAGGAGTTCTGCACGGCCTTATGCGCGTAAGGGGTTTTACCCAGGATGATGCGCACATATTCTGCACTGACGACCAGATCGAAGACGAAATACTGAAGATACTTGATTTTACGATTTTTATACTAAAGACCTTTGGTTTTGAAAAGTATGATATTTATCTCTCTACAAGGCCTGAAAAATTTGTCGGCACTGAAGAACACTGGCAGAGGTCAACTGAGGCCCTGAAAAAGGCGCTTGAAACAAAAGGACTTGAATTCATGGTTGATCCCGGCGAAGGTGTTTTTTACGGGCCAAAAATAGATATTAAGGTGAAAGACTCTCTCGGCAGGGCCTGGCAATGCAGTACAATACAGCTTGATTTTAACAATCCTGAACGATTTGACATAAGTTACAGGGGAGCTGATGGACGGGAGCACAGGCCTATTATGATACACAGGGCTTTGATGGGCTCACTCGAAAGGTTCTTTGGGATCTTAATAGAGCATTACGCAGGAGCGTTTCCTGTATGGCTTGCGCCTGTTCAGATATCTGTACTAACGATTGCAGAGAGGCATTCAGAATATGCAGGAGAGATATTTGCAAAACTAAAGCAGAAGGGCATCAGGGCTGAACTCGATTCTGACAGCGAGAAAATAGGGAATAAGATCAGGAAGAGCTCTATCAGAAAAATACCGTTTTCGGTTATAATCGGCGACAAGGAAATAGCTGAAAACAGCCTAATGGTCAGAGTGCGCAGCGGGGAGAATTTAGGTCCATTCGATCAGGATGGATTAATATCTTTTCTTGAAGAAAAGATAAACTCAAGGGAATAAAGACATAAGCGAAAGGGATGTTGGCCGGAACATAAAGGTCAATTTTATGCTTTATGTCAGTTTCAATGACAAATAAATTTATTTAGGTTATAATTCATAACTGATTTCACGGGAATGAGAAGCGTTGAAATTTAATGTTTCTCATTTTTGATTTTTTATCTGGAGGAAGAAATGCCAAAGATCAAGACGCACAGAGGAGCAGCAAAGAGATTCAAGATAACTGCAAGTGGCAAGGTCAAGAGAAGCAAATGTTTTACAAGTCATCTTTTAACTTGTAAGAACAAGAAAAAGAAAAGGAATTTAAGGACCGCAGTTATTCTTTCACCTGCTGATAGCGCTAATATCAAAAGATTATTGCCATATATGTAATATAAACAGAAAGCAAGAACCAAGAAATTAAAATTCAAAAAATTCCTGGTTTTATTTAGATCAAGGAGGATGAGATGCCGAGGGCAAAAGGTGGTTTTAAAACAAGAAGAAGAAAGAAAAAAATCTTAGAAAGGGCCAAGGGTTATTACGGCGGAAGAAGCCGTCTTTATAAAGTAGCATCAGAGACAATTGATAAAGGGTTTCAGCACGCATACAGGGACAGAAAAGCCAAAAAACGTGAGTTCAGGTCACTCTGGATCATCAGGATAAACGCAGCTGTCCGTGCAATGGGCATGAATTACAGCCAGTTCATATCCGGCCTCAAAAAGGCCAATATTTTATTAGATCGGAAGGCGCTGGCAGATCTGGCGTATTCTGAACCAAAGGCATTCAGCCAGATAGCTGAAACTGTAAAAAAGCAATTAGCAGCATAAATCTGTGGATGAACTGCTTTCTATAAGAAAGTCCTTTCAGGATGAGATAGAAGCAGCCGAGGATTTAACCGGACTCCAGCAGATAAAGATCAAATACACTGGAAAAAAAGGGCTTTTGTCTGCAAAGATGAAGTCCCTTTCTTCCATCCCGCCTGATAAACGACCGGCATTCGGCAGTGCAATCAATGAAGTAAAGAATTTTATTGAAGATATTTTGACGCAGAGGGAAGTGCTTCTGAAAGGCAAGGATAAGGAGAAGCGCCTCCAATCAGAAAGGCTGGATATTTCCCTGCCCGGCAAATTCATTCCTTTTGGCAACGGGCATCCCATAGTGCAGATCCTCGAAGAGATAAAGGACATTTTTTCCTCTATGGGCTTTGATATCGAAGAAGGCCCTGAGATCGAGCTCGATCACTATAATTTTGAGGCATTAAATATACCAAAAGACCATCCTGCAAGAGACATGCAAGATACTTTCTATATTTCGGATGATGTTGTTTTGAGAACTCATACGTCTCCGGTGCAGATAAGGGTGATGGAGAAACGAAAACCGCCGCTGCAGATCATCGCACCCGGCAAGGTCTACAGATGTGATGCGGATTTGTCGCATACTCCCATGTTCCATCAGGTAGAGGGATTAATGGTTGATAAGGATATTTCCTTCAGCGATCTAAAGGGTGTGCTCGAGCTGTTCATACACAGTCTTTTCGGAAAAGATACACCTGTGAGATTTCGTCCAAGCTATTTCCCTTTTACTGAACCTAGCGCTGAGGTTGATATAGGATGCATTTTTTGTTCAGGCAAGGGCTGCAGGGTCTGCAAGACAACAGGATGGCTCGAGATACTCGGCTCCGGACTTGTAAATCCAAAGGTCTTTGAAATGGCGGGTTATGATCCCGGCGAATATTCTGGTTTTGCCTTTGGTATGGGTGTTGAAAGGATCACTATGTTGAAATATTCTATTGATGATATAAGGCTTTTTTATGAAAACGATCTGAGGTTTTTGAGACAATTCTGATTAATTTTTCAATACCCCATCCCGAAAGTCTTCGGGACTGTGGGTGTCCCTATACTTCCCTCCCCCTTGAGGGGGGAGGGTTAGGGTGGGGGTGATTAAGATGCTATTTTCACCCTCCCCTTCATCCCCTCCCCTCAAGGGAGGGGAGAATTTAGATATCCAGCCGTCTCTGCGGCGGGGAGGTTGATTGGAGCGATATGCGGGTTTCCCTTGAATGGTTAAAAGATTTTGTTGAAATAAAGGCAGAACCTTCAGAGGTTGCTGCCAGGCTAACCATGGCAGGCCTTGAGATAGAGGGCATTGAATCTGTTGAAGGTGATACAGTATTTGAGGTCAATGTTACACCCAACAGACCTGATTGCCTGAGCATACTTGGTGTTGCAAGGGAAGTTGCAGCTGCTTTCGGACTCAAACTTAAACTTCCTGACACACAGATCAAAGCACAGATACCTGCTTCAGATTTTAGTGTGGAGATAGATGATCCAAAACTTTGCAGAAGATATACGGGCAGGCTCATAAATGATATTATTGTCGGAGATTCTCCTGAGTGGATAAAGAAACGTCTGGAGAAAAGCGGGCTAAGACCTGTCAACAGCATTGTAGACATTACCAACTATATGCTTCTTGAGTTCGGGCATCCTCTGCATGCATTTGATGCTGATAAGATATCAGGAAGAATAATACGTGTTGCTAAGGCCGGGAAGAACAGCAAAATAACCACGCTTGACGGGGCAGATAGAGTTTTGCCGGAGGATTCACTTTTGATCTGGGATTCTGAGGGTCCTGTTGCTATTGCCGGTATCATGGGTGGCGAGGGGTCATCTGTGACGAACAGCACAAAGAATATTTTTCTTGAGAGCGCATACTTTGCTCCTTTTTCGATAAGAAGGACTTCCAAAGAGCTTTCTCTCAGAAGCGAGTCGTCCTATAGGTTCGAAAGAGGAACTGATATTGAATTTCTCGAATCAGCGCTTAACAGATCAGCCTTGATGATCCGGGATATCTGCGGCGGGAAGATCCATGAGATAGTGGATAATTATCCTGAAAAATATATTCCCCGAAAGATCGAAGTCAGATACAAAAAAATAAATGATCTCCTTGGCACAGGCCTTAGGGATGCAGAAATGCTTGAAATACTGAACAGGATCGGGATCAAAACTGAAGACAGGGGAGATCATTTTACAGCATATCCTCCTGTCTATAGAAGCGACATAAACAAATATGAGGACCTGGTAGAAGAAATAGCAAGGATTTTCGGGTACAACAACATTCCTGCAAGAAGACCAAAGGCCGCCTTGTCCGCAGGAATACTAAACCTGAAAGAGATCAGAAGAAGAAAGATCAGGGAAGCGATGAGAAAGTCCGGTTTTTCAGAAGTGGTGAATTACAGCTTTATGAACCCGGCTGATCTTGATATCCTCGCACTGCCGGAAAATGATGAAAGAAAAAAATGTATAGCTGTCATGAACCCTCTGAGGCAGGAAGAATCCTTGATGAGGACTACCCTTGTACCTTCGATGATAAATAATTTCCTCTATAATCTTTCGCACGGTATCAGAAATATCAGGCTTTTTGAGATAGCAAGAATATTTATAGATAAAGGCGAACAATTGCCTTCTGAAAGATTGCGGCTTGGTGGGATTTATTTCAAGGAAGAAGATATTTCTATCTGGAAAGATAAACTTCCTTCTTTCTTTGTTGCTAAGGGTTCTTTGCAGGCATTATTTGACGAGTTGAAGATAACAGGCTTGTCTTTTGTTCCTTCAGTTGAGCTTTTTCTGCACAAAGGCAAGTCAGCTGACATTTTGATTAACGGGAAGAACATCGGCTTTATGGGAGATCTCAGCCCTGATGTTGTTGGAAAAATAGGTCTTAAGATCCATAACCCTGAAATAGTTGTGTTTGAGCTTGATGTTGATTTGCTGATGACTATGCTACCGGATAGAACTAAATATAGTCAGATACCAAAATACCCTTCTATTGAAAGGGATATTTCAATAGTTATGAGGGACGATATAACTTCAGGCTCTGTTCTGGAATATATAAAGAGCTGTCAGGCAGAACTTATCGAGAGCGTTGAGTTATTCGATTATTATAAGGGCGGGAATCTTCCTCAGAACAGCAAGAGCCTTGGCTTCAGGATTGTATACAGGGCAAAAGACAAGACATTGACTGAGAATGAAGTTGAAACTCTTCACCAGTCTCTGGTCCAATCAATTCTCGTGAAAACAGGCGGAGAACTGAGGGGATAGAACGTTTAGTTCCTGATCTTATAGCCTGCTTTTGTTACTGCGTCTTCAATATCCTGTTTCTGAATTATTGTTTCATCATATGATACAACAGACTTGCCGACCTCAACAGAAGAATCTTTTATTCCCTTCAGCGCATCCAGGGCCTTTTTTACTCTCATAACGCAGTGCTGGCAAGACATGCCTTCGATATTGATTGTTATTTCAGCCATCTAATATCTCCTTTATTGTAACTGCTCTTATTTTATTCAGAAGATGAATAGAAATCAAACAGAGTTTATCAATATTAATATATTGGCTTTTATGGGAAAATAGTATTTAATATAATCAAAGGAGGACTTATGAAATTTACGCGATTATTCGCCGTCCTTTTATTAATAAACATCTTTCTTTGTGCAGTGCCTGCATATGCAGAAAAAGATGAACTTGTAATTGGCCTTATCCCTGAAATGAATATTTTTCAGCAGATGGAACGTTTCAGGCCCCTTTCCGAATATCTTTCTGAGAAAACAGGCGTGAAAGTCAGGCTCACTATCCTCAGCAAATATGGAGGTATAATCAAAAGATTTAAATCGCACCAGCTTGACGGAGCTTTTTTTGGTTCATTCACCGGTGCTGCTGCTATCTCAATTCTTGGGGTTGAGCCGATCGCCAGGCCGGTTAACCTTGATGGCTCTTCAACATATCACGGGTATATTTTTGTGAGAAAAGACAGCAACATTAGAAAGGTAAGCGATATGAAGGGGAAAAAAATGGTTTTTGTAGCTAAAGCTACTACTGCGGGATATGTATTCCCTATCGCATATTTTAAAGAGAATGGCGTGAATGATATAAATTCATTTTTCAGTGAACACTATTTTTCAGGAAGTCATGATTCTGCTATTTATGCGGTGCTTGATAAAAAAGCCGACATCGGTGCTGCAAAACATAGCGTCTATGACCGTGTAAAGCGCAGTGACTCCCGTATTGATAATGAATTATTGATACTTGCAGAGTCTGCCAAGGTGCCGTCTAATGGTTTGTGTGTAAGAAAAGATCTCGATAAAGCACTCAAGAAAAAACTGAAAGAAGCTTTGCTTAATATGGATAAAGATACTAAAGGCAGGGCTGCTCTCGAAAAATTAGGGGCTCTTAGATTTATTGAAACAGCAGCTTCAGATTATAAGCCTGTATTTGAACTTCTTAAAAGGGCTGATATGACAGCATCTATGGCAGAAGAATAATAAACTATGAAGAATAGGATCATTATTTCTCTTGGAGCACTTTTTCTTATTTTCCTTTCCGGCGCATGTTTTACATTGATCTATCTAACAAAGGTCACCTCAAATCTCAGTTATCTTGTGAAACTTCATAGCATAGAAGTAATGAGGCAGGAGCTTGTAATAAATGTCCAGACAGTTCAGGAAAATCTCTATACTATCGGCACAGCGTTCGGGAAGGAACTTGACAGCATAGTCGAGAATGTCAATTTGCTCGATCTTGCTGTTCAAAGATGCAACAGCTGTCATCACAATCCGGAGATCAAGACAAAGATAGACGAGGTTGCACAGCTTACAGACAAATATAAAAATTTCCTGAGTGAATTTATTACAACAGTTGCAGGCAAGGACAGAGTAATGCAACTAAAGAAAGAGGCCTCGGATATCGGAAGTGACATTCTTTTCAAGACTCAGGATATGTCCATAGTCGCCAGCACTGCGCTAAACAAAAAAACAGTAAAAGCACTTGAGGATATAAATAATTCAAGGCTGGTTCTTTTTTCCACACTAATACTTGCATTTATCAGCGCTCTTTTAATTGCGGTTACTCTTACCAGGCAGATAACAAAACCTGTTTACGAACTTGTAAAAGCATCAAGAGAGATAGAGTCCGGTAATCTTGGATACAAAATATCCTATTCAGGCAAAGATGAATTTTTAAAGCTTGCAAATTCATTTAATGAAATGAGTTTTTCCCTGAGGGAAAGTAACGAAAAAATCATGCAGCATATGAACAGGCTTTCCGGGCTTTACAGAATAACACTTCCGCTTCATTCGGTCTCTAATGTTAATGATATTTTTAGAGAAGTATCATATGGTGTTGCTGAAGTAGTTAATGCAGAACAGTGCGGTCTTATGCTTTTGAACAAGGATCTATCAGAGTTTGAACATAAATATCCTGCCCATGGCCTTGATGAAATGCAGGCAAGATCCATTAGAGTAAATAAAGACGACGTGTTGCAGCTGTATTTCTCCAAAAACAGAAAACCACTGTTTATCAATGACATGCAGTCAGAGGAATTACCTTCAGGATTTACAGGAGGCAATACTTTGAATGTGAGAAATATAATGTTTGGGTGGGTGAGACAGAAAGGCGAACTTGTAGGCATTATACGGGTTGCTAACAGAGAACTTGAGGATTTTTCCGAAGAATCTTTGAGGCTGATAGGCATAATCTCGAATAATCTTTCTGTTGCACTTGAGAATATAAAGCTCTATGATGATCTGAAAACACAGATGAAGGAGCTGAAGGAAACCCAGGAACAGCTTGTGCAGACTGCAAAACTTGCTGCAATAGGAGAGCTTGCTTCAAATGTTGCTCATGAGATAAACAATCCTCTGACGAGTATAATGGGTTATGCAGAACTTATCAAGGAAGAGACCGACCTTGATAGTATAATGAAGGATGTTGATATAATCCAAAAGGAATCATTAAGAGCACGGGATATTGTGCAGCAGCTTCTGGAGTTTTCCAGAAAGAAGCCTCTCGAGATAAAGAAGATCGATCTGAACAGTCTGATAAAAGAATCAGTATCTCTGGTAAAAATGAATATAAAGGATGCCGGTATAAAGGTGGTAGAAGATTATTCTGAGCTTCCTGTGATAGCAGGCGATCCTAACCAGCTCAAACAGGTCTTTCTTAATATCATTAATAATGCTGTTGATTCTCTGCCTGAAAAAAGCGGAGAAATAAATATCAGGACGCTTGAAAACAGCAGGAATGTAATGGTTGAGATATCCGATAACGGTTATGGGATCCCTGATGATGTTCTCTCGAGAATTTTTGAACCTTTCTTTACCACAAAGAGGGAAAAGGGAACAGGTATAGGTCTATCGATAAGTCATAAGATAATTCAGAGCCATAAAGGGAAGATAGACATAAGAAGTGAAGAACATGCGGGCACAAAGGTCATTATTACTCTTCCAGTTTATTTTGGATAAATTATAAATCATACGTGTTTTTCAAAGTGCGTATATCGATCAAATATACTTTTTCTGCCATAAATTACCTTTTTACATAAAAATCAATTTGAAAAATAGGGTGAAAAACTTACTATGAACTGAGAAAAAATAATGCACACGGATACTCCAATGATTATCTTTCAAATCTTTACCTGAGACTTGTTATAATAGATTTTAATACTTGATGCAAATGACTGGAAAAGATAAGGCTACTTTGTTACAATTAACAGCAATTATTTGAGTCCAGATAACCTATTAGGGGGAGTAAATGGAATACAAAGGACAGGTAGTTTTAGTAACAGGCGGCGCAAGAGGCATAGGAAAGGCAATAGCCGAGATGTTTGCAAAAAAAGGAGCTGATCTTGCTCTGGCTGATATATCTCTTGAGAGCGCAAGTGAGACTGCAAAGGAAATGACATCATATGGAGTCAGGGCTATGGCAGTTAAACTTGATGTTTCCAAGTCAGCAGATGTGGCAAAGGCGTTTGAGGATATTACTAAAGAGTATGGCAAGATCGATATCCTGGTGAATAATGCAGGGATCACAAAAGATTCACTGTTAGTAAGGATGAAGGAAGAAGACTGGGACGCTGTACTGAACATAAACCTCAAGGGTGTTTTCCTCTGTTCAAAAGAGGCTGTAAAGCTTATGGTAAAACAACGCTATGGCAGGATAATAAATATCGCCTCTGTTGTAGCATTTATGGGAAATCCGGGACAGGCTAATTACAGCGCCTCAAAGGCCGGCATAATCGGCTTTACAAAAACAATAGCAAGGGAGTAC
>MHDW01000216.1:0-10380 GCA_001803645.1 Nitrospirae bacterium GWC2_42_7
TTCCCCGCCCTTGAGGGGAGGGGATAAAGGGGAGGGTAAAAAAAGGAACCAATCACCCCCTCCTAACCTCCCCCCTCAAGGTGGAGGGATTTCAGGAAACCCCGATGCGAGCATCGAGGAATTCTTTCGATTAAAAAATCAGTTTGTCCAGTTCACAACTTTCAGTCCCTTTATCTGTCTGAATTCTTTGGTGTTGTTTGTAACAAGAATCGCTCCAAGGCTGTGTAAAGATACGGCTAATAATGCTTCTTGAGCTCTGTCAGCACCAGTTTTGCCACATTCTTCAATGTCTCAAAAACACCGACACCGGTGACAGCGCATCCCTCAAACCACATATTATTCCGGGGGTTCAATAATTTATTCATATTTTCTATTGGGGCTATATTAGAAAGGTCTCTCTTGTTATGTTGAATTATATAAGGCAGCTTATCCAGTTCATATCCCTGCTCGGCAAGATTGATCTTGAGATCCTCAAGACTTTCTATATTAGCTTCCATCCTTTCGACCTGGCTGTCGGCAACAAATACAACTCCATCAACACCCTTTAGAATAAGCTTTCTGCTCGCTGCATAAAAGACCTGTCCTGGAACAGTATACAGATGAAATCTTATCTTAAAACCCCTTATATCTCCAAGGGCAAGAGGGAGAAAATCAAAAAAGAGGGTCCTTTCTGTTTCTGTGGCAAGAGAAATGAGCTTGCCTTTTTGATCAGGGTTTGTCTTTTTATATACGTACTGCAGGTTAGTGGTCTTGCCGCAAAGTCCGGGACCGTAATATACAATCTTGCAATTGATCTCGCGAGAGGAATAGTTTATAAAAGACACTTAGTACAATACCTACCTGAATAAATTATCGATATCTTCATCGCTGATTTCCGCAAAAGGTGATTCCTCCAGTTTGCCTTCACTCTTTTCTTTGTCTGATTTGCCGGCTATATCAGTAAATATTTTCACAAGGGCATCAGAAGCCTTTTTTACCCTCAGACGCACAAGGCCCAGAGAAGACCTGCTGTCAAAAATCACAACAAGTATTACCCGCTGTCCGATCAAGGAAATATGTACGTTATCTTTCTCGCCCTCGTGAAAGAGGATCGAAAATTCCTTTTCACCGAGCAGACGTGCTATTCCGCCTGTTGCAGCTATATTGCCGGCTGTTAAAGACGCAAGAGAAGTAGTATCTATTTCCCGCGTTTCTCCTGCTGATGCGATCAGCTGTCCATTCTTGTCTACAAGAAAGACCACCTTGGCATTTGACTGGTGAAAGAGTTTCTGGAGTTCCGCATCAATCTTCTGGAACTCCTCTTCATACATTATAAGATCAGAGCTGCTCATAACTCCTTAGAAAATATCATAATTGACAACCCTTTAGCAACCGCATTCTGCTTGTTTCTTTAATTTCTCCCATTCCTTGTCAACTTCTTCCTGAACTTTTTTCAGCAGCCATTCATTTGCCGGGGCGAACAGGTGTTTGAATCTACCCTGTGGTTTCATAAAATCAGCTACAGGTACTTTATCTTTTGGTGTATATGTGATCTTTGTAACACCGTCCTCGATCTCGTAAAGAGGCCAGTAGCATGAGTTTACAGCTAGCTTGCTAAGAGTTATCGAATCATTTGTCTGAGAACGCCATCCGCGGTTGCACGGCGCAAGGATATTCATGAATTTCGGGCCAATAAACTCATGTGCCTTCTTGACCTTTTTCATCAAGTCCATCCAGTGAGAAGGTGAGGCCTGTGCAGCATAAGGAATGTTATGCGCGCCCATTATTTTAGTAAGGTTCTTCCTTGAACGAAGCTTTCCGGGTATCACATCTCCTGCCGGGCAGGTTGTGGTATCAGCACCGAGCGGTGTTGCACTGGAGCGCTGTATTCCTGTGTTCATGTAAGCGCCATTGTCATAGCAGACGTAGAGCATATCATGACCCCGTTCCATCGCGCCGGATAGGCTCTGAAAGCCGATATCATAGGTGCCTCCGTCTCCGCCAAAGGCGATGAACTTTATGTCCTTGTCTATCTTTCCCTGTTTTTTTAATGAACGGTACATTGTCTCAACACCTGATATTGTTGCAGCAGCGTTTTCAAAGGCAGTATGTATCCATGGGATCTTCCATGCTGTATATTCAGAGATACAGGATGAAACTTCGAGACACCCGGTTGCATTTGAAGCAATGACCGGGTAGTCTGTTGCGAGCAGCACCATTTTTACTACCGTAGGCGCACCGCAGCCTGAGCACATCCGATGGCCATGCGTAAACCGGTCTTCTTTTTTTGAAAGTTCTTTTAATGTAAGTCCTGTAGCCATATTATTCCCTCACTCCTGAGTTAGTGAAAAGTTAATAGTGAATAGTGAACAGTTAAAAACCATCATACTATTCTCTTACTCCAATATATTCCTTGACGATCCTTATCTTTCCGCTACTTGCTATCTCATTGAGTTCATTCAAAACAAGTTCTGCATGAGAAGGCATATAGTCTCTTCCGCCGAGTCCGTAGATCTTGTTTATCAGCGCCGGTTTTTCTTTCAGTTGATAGAGTGCAGAACTTATTTCCATAAACATAGGACCGTATCCGCCGAATGAATCTGCCCTATCCATTACACAAACTGCTTTTGTGTTCTTGAGAGCTTCAGCCACTTCTTCATAAGGGAAAGGCCTGAACAGCCTCGGCTTCAGCAGCCCTGCCTTAATGCCTTTATTCCTGAAGCTGTCTATAACATCTTTTGATGTGCCTGCCGCAGAATTCAGGATCACAAGCGCGATATCAGCATCATCAAGCCTGTATGATTCGAATAGCCCGTATTTTCTACCGCTCATCTTTTCGAAATCCTTTGCAACATCAAGGACAACATTTTTTACCTTTGTCATAACTTCATGCTGTGCTCTTTTGTATTCGTGATAATAATCAGTGAGGATAAGAGGGCCGTAACTTTTTGGCTTATCAAGATCAAGAAGCGGGAGAAAGTTTTTGAACTCCCCTACAAAATTCTTGACTTCTGCATCTTCAAGATACTCCATCCTCTCTATTGAATGGCTTATGATAAAACCATCAAGACATACCATGACAGGCAGCCTGATATCCATATGTTCACCTATCCTGAAGGCCTGTATTGTATTGTCATAAGCATCCTGAGCATTCTCTGACCATATCTGTATCCAGCCTGTGTCCCTTGCACCCATAGCATCTGAATGATCGCCATGGATATTAAGAGGGGCTGAAAGCGCCCTGTTAACTACAGGCATGATTATAGGGAGTCTGTCTCCTGAAGCTATATGCAGCATCTCCCACATCAGGGCAAGCCCCTGTGAAGATGTTGCGGTAATTACTCTCCCGCCTGCTGCAGATGCTCCAATACAAGCGCTCATGGAACTATGTTCGCTTTCAACAAGGATCGGCTCAGTGGAGACTTTTCCGTTAGCAATAAAAGATGCATATTTCTGCATCATGTCTGTTTGCGGTGTAATAGGATAAATCGCGCAGACATCAGGACTTGCCTGGCGGAGCGCATTGGCAACCGCTTCGTTTCCGGTAACAGCAACAATCTTTGCCATTTATTTGCCCTCCTCTATCATTTCGATCGCATTTTTCCCTTTTTTTCCAGGGCATTCAAGTGCGCAGATACCGCAGCCCTTACAGTAATCATAATCAAATTCCCCTCTTTTTCCGTCCTTCACCTTTATTGCCATATCAGGACAGTATATCCAGCATAAAAGACACTGTATGCAGTTCTCCTTATTCCATATAGGCCTGTAGGCCCTCCATGAGCCGGTCTTGAAATTAACAGCGCTTCCGCCTTCAAGGACAACCGAACCCGGAGGCAGATCTTTCCATCCCTTCTGTTTCATCCTTCTTTTACCTCCTCATATCCTCTTTTTGTTGCCTCAAGGTTGCCGTCTATTATTTTTTGAGAAAACTTTTTGCCGAAACTCTTCTTGACATCCTCCAGAAGATGCTCAAGGGTAATAAGACCCGTGATCTTACAGATTGCTCCAAGCATTGGAGCGTTAGGCAAAGCCCTGCCAAAACATTCGATCGCGATCTTTGTTGCATCTACGGAAAAGACTTTTTGGTTCTTGCCGGCTTTCAGTTTTTCTCTGACCTCTTTTGGGGCCTTCGTTGTATTAACGAGAAAAATAGAATTTTCCTTTGCGCCCTCAGAAACATTTATGCTGTCAAGAAGCGTAGCATCTGCCACAGCAACAATATCAGGTTCTAGTACAGGACAATGCATCCTTAGCTCATGCGAACTCACCCTGTTATAAGCCCTCAGCGGTGCTCCTGCCCTCTCAGGGCCATACTCAGGGAATGCCTGTACATATCTCCCACCGCTCAGACAGGCGTCTGCAAGTACCTTTGCGGCTGTTACTGTACCCTGCCCTCCTCTACCATGCCATCTTATCTCCGTTGTTTCGGCCATATATTCCTCCGCTAATAAATTGAATATAAAGTTTAGTGGATTATACTCTTATTTTTCAAGGGAATATGGAGTTATTTGACTAAATAATACATCTATTTTATAGTTTAATCTGAAATGATACAGAGCATGACAGGGTTTGGAAGCGCAGAAAAGGACGGCTGTAGAGTAGAAATACGCTCACTGAACCATAGATTTCTTGAGGTTTATATAAAGGCCCCGGCTTTTTTGAATCAGTCCGAGATATTATTCAGGAATCTTATAAAAAATCGATTTAAGAGAGGGAAGATCGATGTGAATATCACTATCACAGAAGATGCCGGCACAGATTTTAAAATAAATACCGACTTTCTTAAGGGGTTTTTTGTTTCTTTTAAACAACTTCAGAAAGACCTTATGATCCCCGGTGAGCTGGATATAAATACACTTGCCAATCTACGTGATATTTTCATCGAAATAAGACCAAAATACGATATTGATAAAACCGGAGAAGTTTTTACCCGGGCGATCGAAAATTTATTTGAGATGCGCAGCAGAGAAGGCGAAACTCTCTCTAAAGAACTCCTTATCATGACAGATATTTTTGATTCTATGAACAAAAAGATCAAAGACTTAAGCAGCAAGACTCTGATAGATACAAAAGAAAAATTTCTTGAAAGGCTGAAAATCCTTATGGAGGGGCAGGAGATTGACAGCAGTCGCATACTTCAGGAGGCCGCCATATTCGCTGCAAAGCTGGATATTACAGAGGAGCTCACAAGAATAGAAAGCCATATCAGCCAGTTCAGAGATTTACTCTCCAACAATGATATAATAGGCAGGAAGCTTGATTTTATAGTTCAGGAACTCAACCGCGAAGTTAATACAATAGCATCCAAATCTTCTGACTATAATATCTCCGGCCTTGCTGTAGACATGAAAACAGAACTTGAAAAGATGAGGGAACAGGTTCAGAACATACAATAAAGACAGGTAAAGGCAAAGGTAGAGGTTGAGAAAAAGACATTATTCCCTTAATCTTAACCTTTACCTCAATCTTAACCTAGTATTTCTTTTGGAGTGAATTATGAAAAAAGGTGACGTAAGTCCGATACTTGTAAACATCGGTTTCGGGAATGTTGTAGCATCCTCAAAGGTTGTTGCAATTGTTACCCCGGGGTCTGCACCGATAAAAAGAATAAGGGAAGAAGCTAAAAAAGGCAGCAAGCTGATCGATGCTTCTCAAGGCAGACGCACACGCTCGATAATCATAACTGACAGTGATCATATCATACTCTCTGCTCTTCAGGCAGAGACTATCACTCAGAGATTCATGGGAGGAAAAGAGTCTCTTGAAGACGAAGAGCAGGAATAATATTTTTAGGAAGAGCACTTCTCCTCAACCTGAAAAAAGGAAAAAAGGGGTTTTATTCATTGTCTCAGCCCCTTCAGGTGCAGGTAAGACAACTCTATGCATGAGGATAATAAAGACTGTTGATAACCTGAAGATGTCAGTTTCTTTTACCACCAGGCAGCCAAGGTTCGGTGAAGTTAATGATTTGGACTATACTTTCATCAGCAAACAGGAATTCCAGAGTATGATAAAGAGAAAAGAATTTGTGGAGTGGGCAGAGGTCCACGGAAATCTATACGGCACTTCAAGAAAACGTCTTAATAATCTCCTTAATGCCGGCTTTGATGTGCTGCTAGATATAGACACGCAGGGTGCTGGACAAATAAAAGAATCGTGCAGGGAGGGTGTATTTATCTTTATCCTTCCTCCATCAATGAAGATACTGCGCGAAAGGCTCGAAAACCGCAAGAGCAACACAAAGGAAGATATGGAAAAAAGGCTGAAAAATGCTTTAAAGGAAATCAAAAACTATAATAGATATGATTATGTTATAATTAACAGCGATTTGAAGCTTTCAGTAAAGATGCTTGAAGCTGTAATAATCAGCGAAAGACTCAGAAGCATTAAAATAGACAAAAACCACATAAAAAGAATTTTGATTTAGGAGGAAACAAATGGATATCATTTCTCTGCCTGCAGATTATGACCATAAAAAAATTGATAGTAAATTCAGGCTTTGCACAATAGCTTCTCAAAGGGCAAAGGAACTCTCCCTTGGAATAAAACCCAAAATACAGACAAAATCCAAGAAAGTCACTACTATCGCTATTGAGGAAGCCATTGACAATGTTCTGGAATTCCTCACAGGCGAAGAGGCCATAAAAGCCAGGGAAGCAACAGGCAAGTTAGACTACAGGAAACTTCTAGAGGAAAGCAGAAAAGCAGCTGCAGGCGAAGAGCTCAGTGATCTCGAAAAAGACCTCAAGGTATATCTCCATGAGAGGGAAACAAAAGACAAGAAGTCTTTTGAAGAACTCTTTGCTGAAAAAACAGAGGAAGATACAGCTGAAGAATAAAACAATACTCCTTGGAATTTCAGGAGGAGTTGCCGCCTACAAGACTGTAGAACTTGCCAGGAGGCTCAAAGACGAAGGAGCATCGGTCATTGTTATAATGACCGATGCTGCCAGAAATTTTGTTACCCCGCTTTCCCTTGAAGTAGCTTCTCAGAACAAGGTGCATTGTTCCCTGTTCGAGGATCCGATGGCACACATTAATCTGCCAGCATCTGCTGATCTAATGGTGATCGCACCGGCTACTGCAAATATAATATCCAAATTTGCAAACGGTATCGCAGATGATCTCCTCAGCACCTGCCTCCTCTCATATAGCGGAAAGCTCATCATTGCCCCTTCAATGAACTGGAAGATGTACGAAAACAGGATATTCCAGTCTAATCTGAAAAAATTAGTTTCTCTCGGCATTATACAAACAGGACCTGAAAAAGGCGTCCTTGCATGCGGAGAAGAAGGTATTGGAAGGATGTCCGAGATACCGGACCTTATTGAAATAATAAGATCAACACTATCCAAAAAAGACCTTAAAGAAGAAAGCATTGTTGTTACAGCAGGCCCTACACGCGAATACCTTGACCCTGTAAGGTTCATTTCGAACAGATCCTCAGGGAAAATGGGGTATGCCCTGGCAAGGGCAGCAAGAAACAGAGGAGCAAAGGTCACACTGATAAGCGGCCCCACAGCATTAAAAACGCCTGATGGCCTTAATTTCATACGGGTAGAGACAACTGATGAAATGATGATTGCAGTAAAAAAAAATACAACAAATACAACCGTTCTTATCATGGCTGCTGCTGTTTCTGATTTTGGTCCTGCAAAAAGATCAGAAGTTAAGATCGCTAAAGCAAAAATAACATCTTTAGATCTGCGCCAGACAACCGATATAATCTCAGAGATCTCAAGGTCTGCCCAAAGGCCTTTCATTATAGGTTTTGCTGCGGAAACCGGAAAAAATATCAGCAGAGCTGTCGAAAAGATGAAGAAAAAAAATATGGACATGATCGTGTTTAATGACGTTACAGAGCCGGGAGCCGGGTTTGAAGTTGACACAAACAGGGTTGTTATCATAAATAGAAAAAAGAAGAACAGGCTCGCCCTTATGAGCAAGGATGCGGTTGCAGATGCTATTCTGGACAGTTTCATAAAAACCAAGACTTGACTTTATTAACCTGATTTGCAAAAATGTGAGCAGAATATGTCATTAAAAGATATAGAAAAACTGAAAGAAAAGGTCGACAAAGACCTAAACTCAAAGCTTTTTGTGCCTCTTGCAGAAGAGTATAAAAAAGAAGGCATGCTTGATGAGGCGATAAATGTACTTTTGTCCGGACTCGAGAATCAGCCCGGATATACAAGCGCAAGAGTCTCACTCGGCAAAATTTACCTTGATAAAGGCATGCGGCCGGAAGCTACGGACGAATTCGAAAAAGTTATCAAACAAATCCCGGATAATCTCTTTGCTCATAAAAAACTTGCCGAGATTTACAAAGATACAGGCAAGACTGATCAGGCGATCAAAGCATTCAGGACAGTACTGAAGCTTAATCCTATGGATGAAGAGGTTGTGACCAAACTCAAAGAGATTGAGGGCGAGGCATCTCCCGAAGAGACTACTGAAAAAATTGGAGCAGCAACAGAGTCAATGCATGAGTCTACTTCTTATGCCGAGGAAGAAGTCATTGAGGATACTCACGAGGTTTCTGAACCACAAGCATTATCCGGGGAAATTTCTGAAACACCGCCAGACCACGATGAGGAACTGACAGCTTTCAGAAGTTCTCTTTTTGGCAATACAGGGGAAGCTGAAATACAGGCCGAAGCCATTGCTGAAGTAATTATTACTGAAAAGGAAGAAGAGAATTTAGAGGTTCTCGATGAGCCTTTTCAGATCCCTGAGGAAGAAATCTCCTTTGGTGACATCAATGACGCTAAGGAAGAAGAAAACTTAGAGGTCATTGAAGAGCCTATTCAGATACCTGAAGAAGACATCTCCTTCGGTGACATCAACGAAGCCCTCGAATATGTGGAAACAGACCTTGAGGACATTTCTGAAGAAGCAAAAGCTGAAGAGATCATTGAAGAAACAGAAGAAGTGTCTTTTACAGAAAAAGAACCGGACTTTACCGAGCCTTACGCTAAAAAATCAACAATCGAAGATGCGGACAAACACATATCAAAAGGCAGTTATATGGAAGCGATGACTGTATATAGGAATATCCTTTCCTCTGCCCCTGATGATAAAAAGGTCCTTCAAAGGGTCGAGGAACTACGGGGTTTGATAAAACTGATGGGCAAGGACAAAGAACTCCTTATCTCAAAATTAAATATATTTCTGGAAGGTGTAAACAAGAGGCGCGATGAATTTCTCAGAAGCACTTAAAGAAACAGTTAGCAAGGTTGACGGAGCTGTTGCTGCAATGATAATTGCATCAGACGGAATTTCAGTGGAGGAGTATGTATCCGAAAAACTTATTGACCTTGCAGGGCTTGGGGCCGAAGCCTCTGCAATGATAAGGGATATAGGTTATGCAGCGGAAAATCTCGGACTTGGTGAAGCCAGAGAGTTCTCGATAATATCTGACACCTGCGGCATAATTATGAGAAAGATCAACAACGACTACTATCTGGCTCTCGTTATAAAACCGGAAGGCAATTATGGCAAAGGTCGGTTCGTCCTTAAAAACATGGTGCCGAAAATAGAGGATGAGTTTTAAATAACAGCTCAAACAGTTCAGGCAACTTAAACTGTTTATCTTTTAATTTATGAAAATACTTGTAATCCATGGTCCTAACCTAAACCTTCTCGGCAGAAGAGAAACTGGTGTTTACGGCTCTGTCTCTCTTGAAGACCTGAACAGACAGATACTCGAGCTATCAAAAGAACTTGATATCCACACAGAAATTATCCAGTCTAACAGTGAAGGTGAACTTGTTGATGCAATACAGTCAAGAGACTATGCCCTCCTGATAATAAATCCTGCAGCATACACACATACGAGCGTTGCCATAAGAGATGCTATAGCTGCTGTGGGAAAACCGGCCATCGAAGTACATATCTCAAATATTTACAAACGGGAAGAGTTCAGAAAAAAATCCTTTATTTCCGAGGTTGCAACAGGCCAGATAAGCGGGCTCGGGGTCGAGGGATATCTTCTCGCTGTAAGGGCTGCACAAAAAATCCTGCTCCAATGAAACATATTGCAGCAATTACAGATGCCCTTGATTCAAAGGGCATAGATGCTATTCTTGTTACTGACAATCGGAATATCAGATACCTTTCAGGATTCAGCGGGTCTTTCGGGTGCCTGATAATTACAAAAAAAGAGAGGGTTTTCTGCACTGATTCAAGGTATGAGGAACAGGCACGCAAACAATTAACAGGCTTTGAAGTGATGATCGTCTCGGATGAGAAAACTAAAACGCTCATCGAAAAAGCAAAAGCACTCGGAGTTAAGACTCTCGGTTTTGAGTCAACAACAACATATGCTTTCTATAAATCGCTCTTAAGAAAAGGCGTGCGCCTAAAAGCTGTTTCGAATTTTGTGGAAGATATGCGCAAAAT
>MHDW01000216.1:10403-14317 GCA_001803645.1 Nitrospirae bacterium GWC2_42_7
GTTCTTTGAAGTAAAACCTTATATAAAAAAAGATGTTTCAGAAAGAAAAATAGCAGCCATGCTCGAGGAGAGTATTAGAAAAAAGGGGTGTTCTGGCCTGCCTTTTGATATAATAGTGGCAGCCGGACAAAATTCGGCTATGCCCCATGCCAGGCCTACTGACAATAAAATAAAGGCCGGTGACCTTGTTTTAATAGACTGGGGCGGAGAAGCAGGAGGTTATTTCTCTGATATGACAAGGACTTTTCTTGTAAAAGGAGAAGATATCTCTAAAAAACAGGAAATTTATAAAACCGTACTTCTGGCAAACAAGGCTGCAATAAACTTTGTTGCAGAAGGCAAACAGGCCAAAATGGTTGACAGAACAGCACGGGATATTATAAAAAATGCAGGTTATGATGAGTTCTTCGGCCACGGTACAGGCCACGGAGTTGGCATTGATATTCATGAACTCCCGCATATCTCCAAAACCGGCAATGAATCTATTAAAGCCGGCATGGTCTTTACAGTTGAACCAGGGATTTATATCCCAAGCTTAGGAGGAATAAGAATAGAGGACATGATCGCGGTTGACAAGGGCAGATGCAGAGTTCTGACAACGATCCCCAAAGAACTGGAGATAATAAGTTAGGATAAATTGATCCATATGCTCTTTATAATAATAAATATATTCAGCAAGTTACGGAGGAAGATTTAATTGATTTCAACAAGCGACTTCAGAAAAGGATTAAAACTGGAATTTAAAGGCGACCCTTATGAGATAATTGACTTTCAGCATGTAAAGATGGGCAGGGGCGGCGCTGTTGTAAAGACAAAAATGAAAAACTTTAAAACAGGCAGTGTTGTAGAAGAGACAATAAGATCAGGTGAAAAATTTCCAACCCCTGCGCTCGAGGAAAAAAAGATGCAGTATCTTTACATGCAGGATGGATTGTATTATTTTATGGATCAGGAGACCTATGAACAGGTTCCCCTTAACTCAGATCAGTTGGGAAACACAAAACTGTTCCTGAAAGAAAACATAGAAGTGAAAATTCTTACCTACAAGGGTTCTCCCTTAGATATCGAACTGCCGACATTCATTGAACTTGTTATTGCAAAGACAGATCCGGCTGGGTTCAAGGGAGATACCGCATCAGGGGGCGGCAAACCTGCTACGCTCGAAACAGGAGCAGTGATCAGGGTCCCCTTTCACATAAATGAAGGAGACACCGTAAAGGTGGATACAAGGACTTCTGAATACATAGAAAGGGTGAAATAATGGAACTCGAGGATTTAAAAAATCTGATCGAACTTCTCAAGGATACAGACGTTACAGAGTTGCAGATAGAAAAAGACGGCTCAAAGGTCAAGATAAGGAGAGATAAGATATTCTCCTCTATGGAAATATCTGCTCAAAGGCCTTTGTCAATTCAGGAAAACATAATAAAGGAAACAGAAGATGAGAATCAACGACTGATCACTATCACTTCTCCCATAGTCGGCACATTCTACAGATCTGCATCACCTGAAGCCCCGTCTTTTGTTGATCACGGCACAAAGGTGAAAAAGGGGCAGGTGCTCTGCATTATCGAAGCCATGAAACTTATGAATGAAATTGAGTGTGAGACTGACGGCATTGTAGTAAAGGCCCTTGTCGAGAACGGCCAGCCTGTTGAATATGGTGAGCCCCTCTTCCGTGTTGAGCCGTTATGAAACTTTTCAAAAAAATTCTGGTTGCAAACAGGGGAGAGATCGCTGTAAGGATAATAAGGGCCTGCAAGGAACTCGGCATCAAGTCTGTAGCTATATATTCTGATATTGACAAAGATTCCATGCATACAAAACTGGCTGATGAGTCTGTATGCATAGGGCCTGCAAGCTCTGCACAGAGTTATAACAATATACCGGGTATTCTCACCGCTGCAGAGATAACTGATTCTGAGGCCATTCATCCCGGTTACGGATTTTTATCAGAAAACCCGCATTTTGCAGAGGCATGCCTTACATCCGGGATCGCATTCATAGGACCTTCTGCTGAAAGCATCAGGCTCGGAGGGGACAAGGCAAAGGCAAGGCAGATAATGAAACGCCGTGGTGTGCCGGTAGTTCCAGGTAGCGACGGGCCGGTCTTAAACGAAGAAGTTGCGATGAAGATCGCCAAAAAAATCGGGTTTCCTGTGATTATCAAGGCCTCAGCTGGCGGCGGGGGCCGCGGTATGCGAATAGCCAAGGAAGAAGCAGAACTCGACAAGATGTTTTTCATGGCACAGAGAGAGGCGCTTGCCGCATTTTCGATAGGAGATCTTTATGTAGAAAAATACATCCCTGAAATGAGACACATCGAAGTCCAGATAATCGCAGATACAAAAGGCGATATCATACATCTCGGCGAAAGGGACTGTTCCATTCAAAGACGACACCAGAAACTCATAGAAGAATCCCCCTCTCCCTTTGTAACTGAAAAGTTCAGGAAAAAGATCGGGGAATATGCTGTTAAGGCAGCAAGAGCCTTGAAATACAGAAATGCAGGAACAGTCGAGTTTATTGTTGACAATGAAAGCAATATATATTTCATGGAGATCAATACCCGCCTTCAGGTCGAACATCCTGTTACCGAATTTGTCAGCGGAATAGACATAGTCAAGGAACAGATCAGGATAGCAGCAGGAATGCAGATCGAATTAAAACAGAGCAAGGTCAGGCTTTCAGGCCATTCAATAGAATGCAGGATCAATGCTGAAGACCCTGAGAGGTTTATCCCCTCTCCCGGAAAAATAACCTTTCTGTCATTGCCGGGCGGGCCGGGTGTAAGGGTTGATACAGCAGCATATAACGGATGTGTTATACCTTCGCATTATGATTCGCTTATTGCCAAACTGATAGTTCATGGAAGAGACAGGAGCGAAGCTATTGCAAGAATGAGAAGAGCTCTCGATGAATTCATTGTTGAAGGCATAAAGACAACCATCCCTTTCCAGAAGAAAGTGATCAATGATCCTGATTTTATCAAGGGTGATTACAATACGGGTTTTGTCGAAAAGATGAATGCTCCAAAACAGGCCCCAGTCACATAGCCTTTATTATTCTCAAGATAAAAGCATTAACCAAATTTGCAGAATAATTCAGAGAATATAATAAGGCTTACTTATCCAACACCTCTCTAACTTTTCTTAAGAGATCAGCAGGAGACACGGGTTTCAGCATATATGTCAATCCCTTGTCTTTAATGCTTTTTGCGTTAAAAATATCCTCAGAATATCCGCTCATAAAAATAACTTTTGTATCCGGTTTTAGCAGAATTATCTCATCATATACCTCTTTGCCGTTTTTCTTAGGCATGATCCCGTCAAGAACTGCGAGGTGTATCCTGTCCTTATTCTCTATGAATTTATTAACCGCTTCCTCTCCGTCAACAGCCTCGATTACATTGTATCCATAAGCCCTGAGCACTGTGGTTGATAATTTTCTCAAAGAAGGATCATCTTCTGCAACAAGCACTGTCTCTGTTCCGCCTCTCAAGGGTAAAACTTCCGGCTCCTTTTTATCTTCTTCTGCAACTCTGGTTTCGACTACCGGCAGATAGATATTGAATGTTGTACCATGCCCTGATTCACTATAGACGTTAATATAACCCTCATGTTTTTTAATTATGCCGTATACCATAGCAAGCCCGAGTCCTGTCCCTTTCCCAACCTCTTTTGTAGTAAAGAAGGGCTCGAATATCTTTTCCTTTGTCTTCTCATCCATGCCCGCACCTGTATCAGATACTGATATAAGGGCATACTTGCCGCCCTTCTTTAATTCCCCCTTTTCCAAAGCAGGATACAGAAGTGTGCTTTCTTCAAATACAATAAACCTTGTTTTTATTGTCAATCTTCCACTGCCTGAAATGGCATCCCGCGCATTTGTCGCAAGGTTCATCAGTACCTGTT
>MHDW01000216.1:14372-16096 GCA_001803645.1 Nitrospirae bacterium GWC2_42_7
AGAAGCCTTAAAAGAAATTTCTCAAAACGCCTTACAAGCTCATTAATATCAATCAGTGTCAGATTGACCAACTGCTTCCGGCTGAATGCAAGAAGACTCTGCGTAAGGACTGTAGCCCTTTGGGCGGACTGAAGAATCTCGTCTATATTATTCCTCAAAGGATCATCCTCCTGCATTTTCATAAGCGTAAGGCTTCCATAACCGATTATTGCTGAAAGAATGTTGTTGAAGTCATGGGCGACCCCACCTGCAAGCTGACCTATTGCTTCCATCTTCTGTGCCTGCCGAAGCTGCTCTTCGAGCTTCTTGTGCTCTGTGATGTCCCTTATCAGACCAATATTTCCTATTGCCTGTTCATCATCGCCTAATAATTTCAACGCATATAATTCACCATGGAATATTTCGTTATTCTTTTTTCTAAAATCCACCTCGATTATTCTGCCTTTAGCAATCCCTTTGCTGTCAAAAATTGCTTTCCCTGTGAGTTTGAAGCCAGAATCATCAGCATAAAGGATCCTTGTTTTCTCCCCGATAATTTCCTCAAGCTCATATCCAAACAACTCTCTCAGTGCTGGTTGGTTTGCATCCAGTATCACGCGGTCCATATCGGCTGTAATGACTACATCCCTTATGCTACTGAAAAGATGCCTGTAACACTTTTCATGTTCCTCTACCTTTGCCTTTGCCTTTTGAAGCTCTGTGACCTTCTCCTCAAGTTTTGCAGCAACAATATGGCTGTATTTCCTCAGAAAGTCTTCTTCCTCTTTTATAAGTTCTGCAGTAAGTCCATTTGGTTTTCTAAGCTTGCATTCCTCAAGAATGCCTATAATCTCTTCCCAGAACTCATCAGGGTCTTTAGGCTTGATTATAAAGGCCTCAGCTCCGAGAGATATAGCAAGTCGCGCTTCATCATGCCCTGTATATACTGCGGAATAGAATACAAAGGGGATAGACTTCAGGGCTTCATCAGTTTTTAAGGCCCTGAGGAATTGAAACCCGTCCATATGAGGCATCAGGGCGTCAGATACTATCATCCCCGGCTTGTATGCCTTTGCCATGGAAAGCCCCTGTTCTCCGTCCCCAGCTTCAATTACTTCACATCCGTGCTGCTCGATATTGATTCTTAGCAATTTTCTGTCATCAGCATTGTCGTCTACGATTAGAATTTTCATTAGTCCTCCAAAAATAAGAATTCAGGAGTCAGAATCCAGAAGTCAGAATATCTGAATTCTTCTTTATTATTTTATGTATTTCCTCCATCACAGTCTCAGGGTCTATCGGTTTTTCGATGTAGCCTGTGCAACCTGCCTTCATAAGTTTCTCCCTGTCCCCGCTCATCGCATAAGAGGTCATGGCTATAATCGGGACTCTAGCGTCTGCCTTTGACGCGCGTATCTGACGCAGCACCTCGAACCCGTCGATGTCAGGGAGCTGTATATCAAGTATGATAAAATGCGGCTTTTCTCTCTCTGCAAGCTCGACGCCCTTTCTCCCATTTTCAGCCCATATGGTATTATAGCCGCCCTTCTGCAATATAAATGTTATAAGGCTCATATTGTCTTCGTTATCCTCAATGACAAGAACCTTCTTCATAGGGTCAAGTGCCAAGGGTCAAGTAGCAAGGGATTTTATCAAACCTATCTTTTAAGCTTCCGAATCCTTTTTCCATCTTTCCTCCTTTTAACCGATGACCCTGTCTTTCTGTTATACTTCCTTGACCCTTG
>MHDW01000217.1 GCA_001803645.1 Nitrospirae bacterium GWC2_42_7
CTAATGGACAATATGGGGTTGATGCCTTTGCTCCATCGTTTCTGTCAGAAGATAAATTCCAATCTGGCGCGCAAGGGCTGCTGCTACAGGTTCAGTAAAAAATATCCATATATGTCCTCCGTTGCCTGAACGTGATCTTTCAAGATATGCCGGGATGTTATTGCTCTTGCATGTCACCATGAATGCTTTTACATCGTCCTGCCAGCTCTTTTTATCGAAGTCAGCAGCCAGAAAGTGGCAGGTTTCATCCTGCAATAATGGGTAAACTCCGGCTGTAATGCGACCATCAAGATGTCGTCTGATTACCTCATCGGTGAGCAGTGCAAATAGCCGGTTTTCACATTCTCCGCACTTGACTGCTGGTTTTTTGCATATTCCGGTCACCCATTCCTTTCCGCAGACTGGGCTGTATCCTTTGGCCCCAGTCTTCTTGCTCGTCCACAGTTTTGGATAAACATCTTCACGGCCTTTGAAAAGGTTCCGGAAAATGGAGAGTTTTTTCTCCAGAGAAATCGAAGCAACAGACGGAGATTGGGGTGCGTGTATTTGGGATAGTTGAGACTGTATGTTCTTTCTTTTAGGATGGAGCCGCGCTCGATCTCGATCTCTTGCAGACTGGCTTGGAGGGCTGCTATAGCCGAGTGGAGAGATTGTTCGTCGTCAGCAAAATGCATGAGAAATCAGCTTAGCAGGGCAAATCCAAACTGTCTGAAATGTGAATCAAAAGCAAATGCGTTTCTGATCTTTAGTCTTTCCATGAGTGCGAAACTTGTGCAGTCTGTGAATGAGAAATCCTTGTCGTTATACTTCTCAAGAATCTTCCATGCCCTTTCCCAATCCTGCGTAATTATGGGCACAATTTTCAAATAAGAAATTATTTTCAATTTGTCGGCAAAACTGATCGTTGCTTTGTTCCCGATAGTTCTTAAAAGCAGATTGTATGTCTCAACAAGCACAAGATCCGAGGTAATAAGTTGTTCTCTTCCAAGTATAAGTTTGGTATATAACCGTCCGGCTTCCTTGTAATGCTGGTCATTTCTGTCTGTAATCGCAATCCACGCACCGGCATCAACAAAAATCATTATCGCCCTTTCTTTAAAGCGGAGCGATTCTTGCCGTAGAGATATTCATCATGTTTTAGAGCGGTATCCTTGAACGAGCTTTTCCCTATCCCTATAATGCTCAGAGCTGTCTTGATTGCATTCTCTGTTTCGTCTTCTGTATGGATATCTAATTCAACCTTCTGATGTTCGTGGAGTCTTACCTTTTTGATTGGTTTAAACACGCCGTTTTCATATACTGCAGTTATGGTCTTGGGCATCTCATACCTCCTACATAGCGTTAAAAATATATTAACACAAAAGGAATGTTTTTCAGGAAGGTTTTATCTGCTTAAAGCCCTGATGACTTTCAAGGCAAGGCGGAGGGAGGGTTCATCGGAGGTTTTTGCAAAGGACTGGATAGATTCTGTTAATTCTTTGTGACTCGCTGAGGTCTTATAATTTTCCGCTTGACTTATTTAATACACCATAATACACTATGTATTAATTATGGAAATTAAGCTAAGTCAGAAACAATCAGCCGCAGTCCGCTGTATACGAAACCAGATTATGCATAAAGGCAAAACCCCATCTGTGCGTGAACTAATGACAGCGCTTGAATATAAATCCCCCAGATCGGCTGCTTTAATTATTGAGGAATTAATCCAGAAAGGCATTTTGAAAAAGCGTTCAAATGGAGATTTGCAGTTGATTAAAGATATGGACTCAGATTCAGTCCATGCCCACACAGTCGATATCCCTTTATTGGGTATGGTAACTTGTGGAGTGCCTATCTTGGCCCAGGAAAATATTGAGGGATATATTCCAGTGTCTGTTTCTATTGCAAAGCCCGGGGCTAAATACTTCCTGCTTAGGGCTAAAGGCGATTCCATGAATAAAGCCGGCATCAATGATGGAGATTTAATACTTGTTCGTCAGCAGTCAGCAGCACAAAATGGCGATATAGTAGTAGCGTTGATTGATGATGAGGCAACTGTCAAAGAGTTTCAGAATAATAAAAATTGTGTTGTTTTAATGCCGAGGTCGAGCAATAAAAATCATAAGCCGATTATCCTGAATGAAAATTTTCAGGTTCAGGGAGTAGCAGTAACAACAATTCCGAAGTTGGAGGTTTGAACATGGCAGGGTTGACTTTTAAAATGGTAATACCTAAAATATAGGTAATACTATTTTGGAGGTAAGAAAATGTCAACAATAACCAAAAAAGGGCAAGTGACGATACCAAAGCCTTTTCGAGACAATCTACACATAAAAGAAGGTGATAATCTTTTGTTTGAGCTGAAAGGTGATACGCTGATTTTAAAGAAGATGGAAAGAAAATCAATACTAAGCCTTGGTGGAATTGCAAAAGGCAGAAAGATCGGATTTGGGGACGAGAGAGAATTTACCCAAAAAGTTATTGCGAAGAGGATTGCAAAAGAGGGCTTAAAGGGTGGATAACCCTATTTTTGTTGATACTAATGTGTTCCTGAGATTTTTTGTCAGAGATGTTGAGACCTTTTACCATAAGGCTAAGGATTTCTTTGAAAAAGGGGAAAGCGGTCAGCTTAAGCTTGAAACAAGCGACTTAGTGATTGCTGAAATCGTGTGGGTTCTTGAATCATATTATGATTTTTCAAAGCCAGAGATAAAAGAAGTGGTTGAAACAATTCTCGAAACAAAAAATCTCAAAGTGGCTAACAATTCAAGAGTCAAAGAGGCAATTAACCTTTATTCTTCCGGGAAAATGGACTTTATTGATGCATATAACATTGCCTATATAAAGGCAAAAGATTTCAAAAAAGTTGCGACGTTTGATGTTAAGCATTTTAAAAATATAGAGGGTGTTTCAAATGTTTGGTAAAATGAGCAGATATTTTGTCCGTATATAGAGAAATAAATGGAGATATCAGGATAACAACTAACACGATATAGTTGCCATTCTTATAAAGGAAGGAATTATGTATGCTAGTAACAATAATACACCCGTTTATTCAATAACCAAAGACGATTTACAAATTGAGGCCAAAAGAATTTTGGGGCGAGAACTTGATGAATCTGAAATTCTTCAAGCCAAAAAGTATTTAGAATTTGGAATAGGAGAAAGTATTGGGATTATTTACAGCACTATTTTCAATGAAGTAAATGAACAACCCTGTAGCAAGCTACAGGGTTGTTCATTTGACTGAAAAATATATGGGAGTTATTCTCCGCTCCTTTACATTTACAATGCTGTTTTGGCATCCTAAAACATATGAAGAAAAATCTCTTTATCATCTCTTCAATCATACTTCTGCTGGCATTCCTGTATCCCCTTTTCGAAATGCTTATACCTGTGCAATCCGGGGGCGGAAATATAGAGATAGAAATACCAAAAGGCGCAACCTTCAGACAGGCTGCGGATATACTTTATAATGAAAAACTTATAAGAGACAAGAAAATATTCATTTTGCTCGGCAGGCTGACCGGCTCTGACAGAAAAATAAGGGCAGGTTTTTATTCTATATGGAAAAGTATGAGCCCTCTCGATATATTCAGAATTATAAAAAAAGGGCGTATCGTCGTATACGAGGTAAAAATACTCGAAGGGGATTCTGTTTTAGAGATCGCTGATGCTTTCGAAAAGGCCGGTGTGTCAACAAAGAAAGATTTCCTGGAGCTCTCAAAAGACCCTGACATCCTTTATTCCTATGATATAGAATCGCCGAGTATGGAGGGTTATCTGTTCCCTGACACATACTTAATACCCAAGGGGATAGATGAGGAAGAGGCTGTCGGGATCATGATAGACAAAATGCGCGAAAAATATTCCGGCAAGTTATTGTCAAGAACAAAAGAGCTCGGAATGACTGAAAACCAAGTTCTTACCCTCGCATCGATCATAGAAAAAGAAGCTGTGGCAGATGAAGAGAGGCCGTTGATATCAGCTGTATATCACAACAGGCTGAAAAAGAAGATGCCTCTTCAGGCTGATCCTACATCGATATATGGAATTAAAAGCTCGAAGGAAAGAATTACTTTAAATGACCTGAAAAGAAAAACACCCTATAACACATACACTATAAAAGGACTTCCCCCGGGGCCGATTGCTTCTCCCAGCTTAAGATCAATAATCGCAGCGCTTTATCCTGCGGATGTGCCTTATATTTTCTTTGCTGCCAGTAATGACCGTACGCATCAGTTTTCCAGCACAATTTCAGAACATCTGGAGGCTGTGAAACTTCTGAGGGAAAGAAACTTTAACAAGAAAAATACAAAGGAAGGTTCAGATGCCAACGGGCCTACGTAAGAAGACCAGAAAAATATTTGTCGGTAAAGTGCCTGTTGGCGGAGGCAGCCTGATTTCTGTTCAGTCAATGACAAAGACAGATACAAGGGATGTAAAAAAGACAGTTGCCCAGATAAAGGCGCTCGAAAAAGCAGGATGCGAAATAATAAGAATTGCAGTGCCTGACATGGAAGCTGCTATTGCGCTCGGAAAGATCAAAGGATCAGTAAAGATCCCTGTTATCGCTGATATCCATTTTGACTGGAGGCTTGCTCTGGAGGCGATAAAACAGGGGGTTGATGGACTGCGGATCAATCCCGGCAACATCGGTGCCAAATGGAAAGTTGCTGAAGTGGTTTCAGCAGCAGCCGGCAAAAACATCCCGATAAGGGTTGGAGTAAACGCAGGTTCTTTAACAAAAAAACTGCTCAAAAAATATGGCCATCCTTCTCCTGAAGCCCTTGTGGAGAGCGCGGAAGAACATATCGAAATTCTCGAGGGACTGAACTTCAGAAAGATAAAAGTCTCGCTCAAGGCATCTAATGTGCCGGCCACTGTTGAAGCTTACAGAATTTTTTCACGTAAATTCAGATATCCCCTTCATATAGGCATATCAGAAGCAGGCCCTGCTTTTACCGGCATTATCAAGAGCTCTGTTGGCTTGGGAATTTTACTGTCTGAAGGAATAGGCGATACCATGAGGGTCTCTTTATCTGAAGAACCGGTTGAAGAAATAAGGGTCGCCTATGAGATACTCAAATCGCTTGGAATAAGGGTAAAGGGAGCGCAGATAATATCATGCCCGACTTGCGGCAGATGCGGGATAGACATAAAAGGGCTTGCAAAAAAGGTCGAGAAACGTCTTATGAATATTGATAAGCCCATAACAGTTGCTGTTATGGGATGTATTGTAAACGGCCCGGGCGAAGCAAGAGAAGCTGATGTTGGAATAGCAGGAGGAAAAGGCATGGGGCTGTTGTTTAAAAAAGGTAAAATAGTCAAAAGGCTCAGGGAAGATGAATTGCTTGAGGCCCTGATGAAAGAAATAAAAATATGCAGCAAATAATTATCCCTTTTGTTTTCAGTGTCATTCCCGCAAGCAAGGCGCGTCGGGAATCCATCCGGAATGATTCTCATGAGCCTGTGGCCGGACAAGCCGGAATAACAGAAATTTGGAACTGCGGTAGAGACCGCATGATGTAGTATTTATCCAAAAACCAGGACTTCGGAGGTAAATATCATGAAAGTTAAAAGTCTTTTGGAGACAAAGAGCAAAGAAGTTGTATCAATCGACGCAAATGATTCAGTGGAAGATACAATAAGGTTAATGCACAGCAAAAAGATCAGCGCAGTTATAGTCAATGATAAGAAAAAGACGGTCGGGATATTTACAGAAAGGGATGTTGTCAGATGTTATGTGTCTAAAGGCAAGCGTAAATTCAGGGATATTCAGGTAAAAGAAGCCATGACAACAAATCTTATTGCTGCAAAAAAGGATGATGATATCAGTGACATTATGTCAACCATGGTCGAAAAGAATATAAGGCATCTGCCTGTTGTTGAAAAAGGAAAGGTCATCGGCATGTTATCTGTGCGTGATATAATTCAGGCACAGGTCAGCAAGCTCACATCCGAAATAGATCATCTCAAACACTATATTTCCAGCTGATAGGACCAGGATAAAACTTTTGGGATTACCTATGATTTTATCTCTCTTACTAATGCGATTATTAGTAAAGCAACATACATCACCCTCCCCTTCATCCCCTCCCCTCAAGGGAGGGGCAGTATTATTACCCTCTCCCCTGGAGGGAGAGGGGGCTTTACTTCAGAACTCCTTTGCAAGAATCAATTTATGAACGATATCCTTTTAAATATAATCGAAAAATACCGTAAAAAGAACGGCAACATCATTTTTCTTCTGCAGGAAACTCAGGAAGCCTTAGGATATATCCCAAAACAGGCAATAGATCTTTTTTCAGAAGAACTTAATATTGCGCCTAGCCGGATCTACGGAGTTGCAACATTTTATTCGCAGTTCAGACTTAAGCCAACCGGGAAAAATATAATAGTGGCCTGTTGCGGCACAGCATGTCATGTGAAAGGCGCAGAGAAAATTATAAATGGTTTACGCAAAGGCCTTGAGCTTGCAGAGGATGAAGATACTACCCCGGATGGTGAATTCACTCTTGAGGAGATCGCCTGCCTGGGAACATGCAGTTTTGCCCCTGTTGTTCTCGTCAATAGTGCTGTGTATGGGAAGGCAAATATAAATGCCCTGCTGAAAAAAATAGGCTCAAAAAGGAAAAAAAGTGCATAAAGAAATAGTCATAAGGGTATGCATGGGCCCTGGGGGCATAGCAGCAGGAGGGAAGGAAGTACTTGGATCATTCCGGGAGCATCTTTTAAAGGCCGGCATATTTGCAAAACTCAAAGAAAAATGTTCTTCCCATCAGGTGGGTTGTCTGGGCCTCTGTGCTCGGGACGTGCTTGTCGAAGTACATATAAACCGTAATAAAACTGTTTATCAGTATGTGAAGCCAGACATGGTCGAAAGAATAGTAAGCGAGCATATTTCAGGGGGCAAACCTGTTGAAGAATGGCTTGCAGATGATACCTTCAAGACATTCTATGGAAAACAGATGAAGATCGTGCTTGCAGATTGCGGCAAGGTTGATCCTGAAGATATAAATTCATATATATATTCAGGAGGCTATGAACCAACACGGGAAGTTCTTACGTCGTGGATTCCGGATGATGTAATAGACGAGATCAAAACCTCAGGGCTCAGGGGCCGCGGCGGTGCAGGCTTTCCCACAGGCCTTAAATGGGAACTCGCCAGAAGAAGCAAGAGTGAGATCAAATACATCATATGCAATGCTGATGAAGGTGACCCCGGCGCATTTATGGACAGGGCTGTAATTGAGGGCAACCCCCATTCTGTAATAGAAGGGATGATCATTGGCGCTTTTGCGATCGGATCGAACAAAGGATATGTTTATATCAGAGCAGAGTATCCTCTCGCTGTAGAACGCCTGAAGATTGCCCTCAAACAGGCGTATGAACGCAGATTTCTTGGGAAAAATATATTTAATACAAGCTTCAGCTTTGATATTGATATCAAACTCGGTGCAGGTGCTTTTGTCTGCGGTGAGGAGACCGCCCTTATTGCTTCAATTGAAGGACAGAGGGGTATGCCGAGGCCAAAACCACCCTTCCCGATAAGCAAGGGCTTATGGCAGAGGCCGACTGTAATTAACAATGTAGAGACCCTTGCAAACATCCCCTATATTATCAGAAAGGGCGCAGGCTGGTATTCTTCATTTGGTACTGAAAAGTCTAAAGGCACAAAGGTTTTCGCTCTTACAGGAAAGATCAGGAACACAGGGCTGATCGAAGTTCCTATGGGTATTTCTTTAAGGGAGATAATCTATGAGATAGGAGGGGGAATTGAAGGGGGCAAGGCTCTGAAGGCGGTCCAGACAGGCGGACCTTCAGGCGGATGCATACCTGCAAGCATGCTTGACCTGAATGTTGACTATGAGTCACTCGCAAAGGCCGGTTCTATCGTGGGCTCAGGAGGAATGATCGTGCTTGATGAGGACAATTGCATGGTCAACATGGCCAAGTACTTCATCCAGTTCACACAGGCTGAATCCTGCGGCAAATGTGTGCCTTGCAGGGTAGGCACAAAGAGACTGCTCGAGATACTTGAGAGGATCACAAAAGGACAAGGCAGGGATGGTGATATAGAACGACTTGAACGGCTCTGCAACGGTGTTAAGAATACATCTCTCTGCGGCTTGGGGCAGACAGCTCCCAACCCGATACTAAGCACCATCAGATATTTCAGGGAAGAGTATGAGACACATATAAGAGATAAAAAATGTCCTGCAAAGGTCTGTAAAGACCTTCTTATATACAGTATCATCGAAGAAAAATGTAAAGGCTGCGGTACATGTATGAAGGCATGTCCTTCAGGAGCAATAACCGGAGATAAGAAGAAGCCGCACAAAATAGATCCAAATAAGTGCATAAGATGCGGTGCCTGTTTTGATGTATGCAAATTCAAGTCAGTAGGAAGGGATTAGATATGATCAAATTGACCATTGACGGTAAATTGATAGAGGTCCCTGCAGAAAAAACGATACTTGAAGCAGCAAGGATTGCCGGCATATCGATCCCAACACTCTGCCATCATCCTAAGCTGACGCCTTTTGGCGGGTGCAGATTATGCATTGTTGAGGTAAAGGGAATACCAAGGCTTGTAACTTCATGCACTACAACCGTTAGCGAGGGAATGGAAGTCCTGACCTCAACTCCTGATATCGAAGATATGAGAAAGTTTGTGCTGGAGCTCATACTGTCCGACCATCCCAATGACTGCATGGTATGTGAAAAGTCAGGGAGTTGTGCCCTTCAGGAACTTGCGTATAAATACGACATAAGAGAGAACGAATTTTCAGGCGAAAGAAGGATCTATACAAAAAGGGACGGCAATCCTTTTATCGAAAGAGACCTCGAGAAGTGCATAATGTGCGGAAGGTGCGTGAAGGTCTGTGATGAAGTGCAGGGGGTGGAGGCTATTGACTTCGGGAACAGGGGATTCAATACAAAGATATGCACATCGTTTGAGGAAGACCTTGATTGCGAGTTCTGTGGACAATGTGTGGCTGTATGCCCTACCGGCGCATTAACAGGCAAACTTTGGGCCCATACAGGAAGGCTGGATGATGTAAAAGAAGTTAATACGATATGTCCATATTGCGGTACAGGCTGCAACATAACCGTTCATGTGAAAGATAATGAAATAATAAGGGTGACTTCAGGGAAAGAGACATGGAACGAGGGATGGTTATGCGTTAAAGGCAGGTTTGGATACAAGTTCGTTAGTAGCCCTGAACGACTTACAAAACCATTGATAAGAATAGTTCCAAAAACAAAGGGGAAGCCAGAAGTCAGGAGTCAGAAGTCAGAAGTAAAAAAACAAAAGGAAGACAATTTTTTACCCATCACCCATTACTCTTCACTCTTTAGGGAGGCTTCATGGGATGAGGCGCTTGATCATGTAGCAGCAAAGCTTAAGGAAATTAAAACAAAATATGGACCTGATGCTATTGCCGGACTCTCATCAGCAAGGTGTACGAACGAAGAGAACTACATATTTCAGAAGTTCATCAGGGCTGCAATAGGTACAAACAATGTAGACCACTGTGCCCGTCTTTGACACGCCCCTACTGTGGCCGGTCTGGCCGCAATCTTCGGATCAGGGGCAATGACAAATTCTATCAGAGAGATAGAGGGCATGGAGGTCATCTTCATAATAGGCTCCAATACAAAAGAGACGCATCCTGTGATAGCAAACAGGATGATAAAGGCATACAGAAAAGGCGCCAAGATCATTGTTGCTGATCCGAGGAATGTGCCGATGGTAAAATTCGCAGATACATTTCTGAGGATGAGACCCGGCACTGACATTGCACTCCTGAACTGTATAGCCCATGTGATCCTTGAAGAAGGACTTCAGAACAAGGAGTTTATCAAAGAAAAGACAGAAGGGTTTGAAGAATGGAAAAAATCTCTCAAAGAGTTTACACCGGAGTATGCAGAGAAGATAACCGGGATCCCAAAGGGAGAGATAATAAAGGCTGCGCGTCTTTACGGTAGTTCACGTAAAGCAGGAATCTTCTATACAATGGGAATAACCCAGCATACATGCGGCACAGACAATGTAAAGGCAATAGCAAACCTTGCAACCCTTACAGGAAATATCGGCAGGGAATTTACCGGCATAAATCCGCTGAGGGGGCAGAACAATGTTCAGGGAGCATCAGATGCAGCATGCCTGCCGAATGTCTATCCCGGATATCAGAAGGTGGACATAGCGGAAAACCGGGAGAAGTTCGAGAAGGCATGGGAAGTTTCTTTGTCATCTGCGCCGGGGCTTACAGCTACGGA
>MHDW01000218.1:0-2379 GCA_001803645.1 Nitrospirae bacterium GWC2_42_7
TAGAGACGATATGCATTACATGGGAATAACGCTCAATGATCATAAGCTCACTTACAGCTACGCTTCCGGGAGTGCTCACTCTTCCTACATCGTTACGTCCGAGGTCTACAAGCATTATATGTTCAGCTCTCTCTTTTGGATCTGAAAGAAGTTCCTCTTCAAGCGCAAGATCTTCTTCTTCTGTTTTGCCGCGCTGTCTTGTTCCGGCAATGGGACGCAGTTCTATCCTGTTGCCTTCAAGCCTCACCATTACTTCAGGAGATGCGCCGACAACTGTCATATCGCCGCATCGCAGGAAGTACATATAAGGTGAGGGATTGATCAGTCTGAGCGCCCGATAGATCTGAAAAGGTTCAACATTGATCTTTGTCTCGAATCTCTGGGAAGGTACAACCTGAAAAATATCACCGGCCTTGATATATTCTTTTGCCTTGAGTACAGCTTCTTCATAAAGAGGCTGGGTGAAATTTGATTTCACCACAGGGTCTTTTTTCCGGCGGAAAGTCTTTGCTTCTTTTGTGCGTTTAACACCACTACGCTTGATCTTTTCAACGATCTTTTCGATCTTTTTTACAGCTTCATCATAAGCGGATTTGCAGGAACTTCCGTTTATGTGTGCGTTAGAGACTACTTTGATCATATGTGTGACATTATCAAAAATGATCATGGTATCGGTTATCACAAAGAAAATATCAGGGAATCCAAGCCCTGGTTTTTCCCGTTCAGGCATGCGCTCAAAAAATCTGACAGAGTCATAGCCTATAAAGCCGACAGCCCCGCCATAAAAACGGGGAAGACCGGGATTTGGGACAGGACGGTATTCTGCAAGAATATCCCTGACTACTTCAAGTGGGTCGTGATCAAAACAGCGCTTCTCTTTTTTACCATCGCGAACGATCTCAACCTCAGAGCCAAAACTCCTGATAACTATCGAGGGCCTGCTGCCGAGAAAAGAATACCTTGCCCATTTTTCCCCGCCTTCCACACTTTCAAGAAGAAAGGAGTATTTGTTGTCATCAATCTTCAAAAAAACTGAAACCGGCGTGTCAGAATCTGCCAGTATTTCCTTGTAGACAGGAATCAGATTCCCTTTGCCAGCCATTTCTTTGAATTTTTTGTAGTCAGGGTAAAGCATGTTGTAAAATCCCTTATTAAATTAGTATTATATACCTTGTAATTATATCCGATTAGACTGAAATAAGTTAAGAGCAAAGAAAACAGATTCGTATCTTACTTAAATAAAATGCGGGAGTAGCTCAGTGGTAGAGCACAACCTTGCCAAGGTTGGGGTCGCGGGTTCGAGCCCCGTTTCCCGCTCCAATTCATCAGCTCATAGTTCATAGCTGGTAGCTCATAGTCCAAATATGTTTTTCTATGAGCAATGAGCTATTGGCTATTAACTAATAGGGCGGCGTACCCAAGTGGCTAAGGGGGAGGTCTGCAAAACCTTTATGCAGCGGTTCAAATCCGCTCGCCGCCTCCATTTTCTGGCCCAATAATTTAAGCCCACAGAAATAATCCATCAATCGCAAGGCATTATTGGTGATTTTTTGTCTTTGTTTAAAACAACCCACCCCTGCACCCCTCCAAGGAGGGGACTTTTAAATCCATTATTAAGGCAAGATCAATACACATAACCAAATTAAAAAAAGCAACTCTCTTGCGGGAAAATAAAAGAAAAGGCCAGTAATAGAAAGTATGTATTGTTTTAAGTCCCCTCCTTGGAGGGGTGCAGGGGTGGGTTACGTTTCTTTTTCTTCCCTGAGCAGTTCAAGCACTAAGATATCAAGGCCTTTTTCTTCAAAAAATTCCTTTTCGAGAGACTCAATATAAAACCTGTCAAGGCCGCTGTTTTCGAGGAAGTCTTCTCTGAGCTTATTGTCCATATTCCTTATTATAAGTGGGAATATCTGGTTCAGATATACTGATTCCTTGCGCATGTCCATGAATATTTTTTCAAACAGCTTTGGGGAGATCTTATCAGTGATCCCTTTTTCAGACAATTCCTTTGATATATCAACTCTGATCTGGGTCCTTACTTCCTTCACTTCAATCGCAGGGAAAGAACTCGTCATTTTCTCCTTTAATGCAGAATGTATCTCGTTGTAAAGTTTTTCTTCTTCTGTTAATTTTTTAAGTTCGTTTATGACGTCTTTGAATGTTGCCTCACCGTTATGTATATTTTCGATGCCTTTCATGATCACTTTCATCTTGCGCTTTCCATAGCCTGTTACATATTTGTTAGCCAGCAGTTCTTTGATGAATATTGTCCTGAAGAGGGTTGGATCTAGAGTATCAAACGCCTCTTCATTGCCTATCAGACTCCGCAGGGACTCTTCCTTGAATTCAACATTCTTCATGAAAGCCAGATGGCTCAGA
>MHDW01000218.1:2405-10203 GCA_001803645.1 Nitrospirae bacterium GWC2_42_7
AAAGTATGTGACAATGGAGCTGAACTCTTCAAAAACACTGAAATCATCGGCTTCGAGAGAAAGCTCATCACACGCCTTACCTATGTCCAGCAGGAGCTGTTCAAACCCTTTATCATTCTGTGAGTATGCCGTATGTTTTGCCTTGATCAGCCGGATTATATCCTCTTTTATGATGTGCTGCTTAAGTGAAGAATCCTTGAAAAATAGATTTTCCAGTATGGCCCTTGCTTCTTTAAGATAGTCTAGTTCTTCTGTTTCCTGGATCTCTCTGCCTTTAAGAAGAAGCTCGTCGAGTGTATCGAACAGTACCACGGGGATGTTGTTTCTTATGCTAAGAGTCCGCAGTCTCTTAAGCTTTGCCAGGTCAGAATGATGAAGTGTATCCTTGGCTATTCCTCTTATGAGAACATCACGATACTCATCAACTACAGACCTGTTTTCAGGATGTCTGTACATAATGTCTATCTTTATTCTTTCCTGTTGATAACTGTCTATATTGTTCCTTGAAACTATCTCTTCCAGATACAGTTCATCCTCATGAGAGAGTTCTTTGGCCTTCATGTAGATATTATAAAAAGCATTGTAATATTCGAGATTTGCCCTGTTGATCAGCTTGAAAACAAAGAGTATTGATTTTTTCTCGCCAAGTTCTGTAAAGAACTGGCTTAGCAGTTCTGTATCTCTATCATCGGCAAGAAGGGCTGTTCTTTTAAGAAATTTCCCGACAGATTTCAGAATGGTTTTCTGGCGTTTTTTGTATTCCCCCTCAGATTCTGAAGAGACCAGAAAGTAATAATTCTTAACAGCGTGGCCCTGCAGAAAAAGCCTGCTGAAAGTTTCTGTGCCTTCAGTGTCGTTTGTGAATACAACCTGTTCCTTGGGGTCCAGAAATGCTCCGAACATTATCAGCCTGTTCGAGACATCTTTTTTTTCTATATCCTTCAGGGGTTTTTCAACCCCGAACATATATTCGCAGAAGCTTCCGCCTGTTCCATTGTGTTTAACTCCGTTTTCGGAGATTGTGAATTCGTTCCCTCTTGAAAAAAATCTCAACTGAGAGGGCTCTTCTTCATAAAAGTAGGTGTTGTGTGCACTTGCACCGGCAACAAAAGTAAAGAAATCTACGGGACCTATGCTGCCATGGAGCCTGAGGTCTTTGATCATAGAAAAATATTAACATAGGGGTGAGGAAATATTCTATTTGATAAGTAGTCCGGACAAAGCAGGGATTGCTGAAAATTAAAAGTTTCGACTATCATAATAATATGGGCAAAAAAATAAAGCAAAACATCACATTTATATTATTTTCTGTTTTCTTTTTGATATCTGTCGGAGTTTTTGCTCCGAACTGTACATCTGCTGAAGAAATTGACGGCAGGGAATATTTCAGAAAAGGCCTGGATAACATCGGAGCAGGCAGTAATGATGAAGCAGTTAAAAATTTCTCTATAGCCAGGAAGGAATTCAAGGTTCTTGAGGACTATGCATTGTTTTACCTTTCTGATGCATATTGCCATTCAGGAGAACATCTGAAATCTCTTGAAGCATTGCGTGAGCTTATTAAAGGATTTCCACAGTCTCCTCTTATAAAAAAGGCGAGGATATCCGAGATCAGAGAAGCGAGGGAGGTCCCAGGGGAAGGTATCGCTCAGTTATTCGAAGTCTATATAAAAGATTATCCTGATGATGAAGAAATGAGTTATATGTATGGTGTATTTCTTAAAGACTCAGGCGAAAAACAGAAGGCAAATGCAATATTTAAGAACATTTACATCAAGGGAGGGGCATTAACTAACACTGCCTATTATGAATTAAAACCATCTGACATCAAAGCAACTGACCTTATGGAAAGGGCAGAGAACCTGATAAAAAAATATGATTTTGTAGAGGCTGAAGAAGATCTCAGAAAAGCATTATTGATGGACAATAGAGTAGACAGGGAAGAAATACAAAAAAACCTCGGGCTTGCATTATTCAGACAAAAGAAATACAGGGAGGCTGCTTCGGTTTACGATAAAATACAGTATATTTACCTTAAAGCACGCTCTTTATACAGGGCTGGAGACAAACAGGGCTTTGAATCTGCGCTTAACGAACTGCTGTTAAAAAATGACCAGAAGGCAGGATTCCTGCTGGTCGCTGTTGCTTCTGACAAGAGGAGAGAGAAGGATTTTGATAGTGCTCTGAAAGGATATAACGATATCCTTAAAGCGTATCCTTCTGAAGCAGAGGAGGCTGAATGGGGAATCGGATGGACTTATTATATTTCAGGAGAATACAGAAAATCTGCCGAGATATTCTCGCGATTGTATTCAAAGTACGATGACCCGAAATATATTTACTGGCAGGCAAGGAGCATAGAGTCTTATGGTGAAAACGCTTCAGCGCTTTACAATTCGCTCCTTAAAATAGAGAATAATTTTTACAGTGCCATGTCATTTGCTAAAACAGGTGAAAAACCATTAAAGCCTGTAGCTTTAAGTGAAGAAGAGGTTAACAACGCTAATGATGGTACAAAAAGATTTGAACGTGTTGAAGCACTTCAGTCTCTCGGTTTGAATAAAGAATCAGTTGCTGAATTAATAGCTCTTTCAAGAAAAATAGATTCTTCTTCAGTCTTGATTTACGTTGTTTCAAAGTTCCATGAACTCGGAGAGCACAAACGTTCCATAACGCTTGCAACAAAATTCCCATATTCTGATAAGCTCCATGATTTCTGGTATCCTCGTGCATATTGGGATACTGTTCGGGAAGTTTCGGAAAAATATGACTTAGATCCTTTTGTTGCTCTTTCGGTCATCAGGGAGGAAAGCCGTTTTGATGCCGAGGCGAGATCTATTGCAGGAGCACGGGGGCTTATGCAGATCATGCCCGGCACAGCCTACCGCCTTGATAAACATCTGAATATTGGGATCAACAGAGTTTCTAAGATAAATAATGTGCAGAACAATGTTCACTTGGGAGTATATTACCTTAAATCATTATTTGCCGAATTCGAAAGCCTTGCACACGTGCTGGCAGCCTACAACGCCGGAGAGATTGTTGTCAGAAAATGGGACAAGAACGGTAATTACAGGTCTGTTGACGAATTTATCGAGGACATCCCTTATCCTGAGACAAGAAATTATGTGAAAAAAGTCATAACCTCATATTTCCAGTACAAAAAATATTCTTTGACTGATCAGGATGGAAAAGATTTTAAAGTTGTCCTTGGGAAGATGTAGTGTGTTCTTAGTCTATCGCTAAAATCCGGGATTCAGGGATTGCTTCGTCGTTCCACTCCTCGCAATGACTGAAAGAGACTTTTTGCCATTGCGAGCGAAGCGAAGCAATCTATTTTGTAATCTTCATCAAAGAAGCTTTTTTTTAGACTTTTTTCTTTTCGTATTTTTCCATCACGTAGAACATTGCTCCTGCAAAAACAAACACAAAAACTATAACAAACCAGTGGTTTATTCCAAGTATCTGCGGTAATGTTACTGCTCCAAGATTGGAAAACACATAGAAACCTTCAATAACAGGATAGACAATAGCGAACAGAAGCGAGCCAATCCCAACACCGATCATCATGATCAGTGCATCTATCCTCCCTGATGCAAGGCCCGCAACTGCTGTGCCAGGACAGTAGCCGCTGATCAGGAAGCCTACACCGAATAATGCTCCGCCAACAAGCTGCGGCCAGAAATATGCAGGCACAAACCATATCCTGTTTATATCAAGCAGTTTAAGATCTGATAACAGATACAAGCCGAAGGAAGCAACCAAAATAGCTGTAAACATCACCTTGGGCACTGCAAAGTCAGTGAGATAAAAGACCCCGGTAAGCTTATGAGGGTCGCCTAATCCGCCTCTTTCCAGGAACAGACCAAAGAAAACCCCGATTATTACAGCTATTATCAGACTTGTGCTTTCACCAACAATACCATATTCGAATAATGGAGCTATCATGACCATAACCTCCTGAAAAACGCTGCAGCAATAAAGCCGCTGACAAACATTGCTATAACAAATACCCATCCTCCAACCGCAAGCTGGGCCCCTCCTGTTAAAGCCAATCCACTAGTGCAGCCCCTTGCGAGCCTGCTCGCAAAACCCACAAGGATACCACCGGTGAGAGCTGTGAGCACCCGTGTTCTACCCGGCATTTTTTCACCCCTATCAAGCTTAATTTTGAAATTCCGGCTTAACAATGCACCGATAAGCGCGCCTATGAACAGGCCGATCACCTCGTAGAGTATCCAGTCTTTAAGCAGTGCATCAGAACCAAGATACCTCACTAAATATTCGAGTCTGCTTGCAAAGTCATGAAAGACCGCATTGACGCCTACAGCGCTCAGTAATGAGAAGGTGCTGGAAGCACCGAGGCCTTTACCCATAACATAAAATGTTGCAAGAAGGGTAAGACCGAGGCCTATTCCCGCAATATAGGGAGACCACAATTTATCCTTGTTCATAATAACCTCCTAGTTGCATTGTTGCTTTGTTGCATAGTTTATTATATTGAATACTTTGAAGTGTTGTCAAGGCTCTATGGTAAAGCACTATGAGATTCATTTTTATCATTTCTTTGATCATTAGTTCAGTATTATTCCGGTTTATAAATCAGCCGATTCAATTCTTTAATTACATTATAGTACTGTTTAAAAAATGTTTAAATTAATTTTAATAATGTTGTCATTCCATCAGTAGACTTTAGATGTTTGCATCTGTTATTTTATTCAGTAGGCAAGATGAAATCTCTATTTGATAATGATCTTTTTTTAGATGATAAATCTAAAGAGAAATCTTTCCGTTTAAAAAAGGAGGTTGTACCATTGGACAGGCTAAAGAACCTTGAGGAAAAAATTACCGGCGCGGTTGAGAAGGTCAAGGCATTAAAGGAAGACAAGATCAAACTTGAAAAAAAGCTGAAAGACTTCGAAGAGCTGTTAAATGAAAAGAATATGGAAATAGAGGCCCTTAAAACAGAAAAGGTCACGATCAAGGACCAGGTTGAGAAACTCCTGAGCGAACTTGAAACCCTGGAACTTTGATAAATGGGAAGCATTGAAGTAACCATTCTCGGGCAAAAATATACTGTCAAGGGCGACGCAACAGAAGAATACATGAAAGAACTTGCGGTCTTTGTTGACGGAAAATTGCGTGAGGTCTACAATGCTTCTCCAAATATTACACCGCTGAAAGCAGCGATCCTTGCGTCTTTGAATATTGCGGATGAGCTTCGAAAACTCCAGGACTCACAGGAGAGTCTGACCAGAAATATTGAAGAAAAGGCAGAAGCCCTTTCAGGCCTCTTCGATTAATATCTCCAGTAGAATGTATCTCTTAAGGTTTGTAAAATCCCACAAGACTTTAGTTACGAGTCATAACCCACCCCTTAATCCCCTCCCAAGAGGGGATTTTTTTGCAAAGATACCGGATATAAAAGAGGTCCCCTCCCTGGAGGGGCCTGCCTGCCGGTAGGCAGGGGCAGGGGTGGGGTGTTTTAATCATAAGAAGTAACCCATAACTGAAGTGATATGAATTGCTTCTATTTTGTCTTAATAATTCCGTTGATGTCTCTGGCTATTTTTATGTTGCCGTGTTCGATGAATTCGTGGCAGAAGAAACAGTCTATCTGTTTTTCGCCGATATGCTGCCCATGTATAAATTCAACGTCGCTATATTTCCCTGTTCTGTCCACATGACAGAAGAAACATTTTTTCTCAGATACAATACCTTCACCGATCTTAACCGATGTATGACATCTGCTGCATGTATAATCTTTCACCGGGGGTTTCATATGATTGAATGCCTCCCCTCTGTAAAACACGACCTTCTTTAGTTCTCTGTGGCAAGTAGTGCATACCTTCTTATCTTCTGTGTCAGACTCAACACTCAGATGGCAAAGGAAACAGACGTTTATAGATACTTTCATATGTTCGCCTTGTACAATGTCCGAGTGACAGCTTCTGCAGTGGAGATTGATTCTTTTTCTATGTTCTGTAAAGTGAGGTTTATGGTCAAAGACAATATTCCATTTTGAGAGACTTACCTTTGATTCTATCAGCCTCCGGTCGTGGCATCCTGCCTGAAGGCATTTTGTATCAGGCACGTTTGTCAGTGGCCTTGGATTGTATGTGCCTGCAATAAAGCGCATTTGTCCTGATAGGGCATTGAATGGGCCGTATTCATGACATTTAAGGCAGGGCACCATTTTATGAGTTGACCGTTCCCACTTGTTGTAGTATGGCCTGATAAAATGACAATATTTGCAGATGGCAGGGTTCTCTATCATTACTTCCTTGAAGAAGAAATATATAGTGGTGGTGAGAAACAATAAAACAATAATAAATATAATGCCTGCCTTCGCCTGTTTCATCTCTGATATCCTTTACCTTCTTTTTTATATAGGCATACTATAATAAACGGTGATTTTAGTGTCAATGTATTTTCATGTATGTAACGTTTCATTGAGTTATTCTTTTGAATACAATATCTATCGGGATAAGAGCCTTGATATCGAAGTCAAAAACAGATCAAGGGGGGGAAGGGTGTAGGCCTCGTCTATCTCACCTGTGAATCCTTCTGACCATCTGTTCTCTACTCCGAGTGCCAGCGCATAAGGGAGATATGACTGAAAGACAGCCGGTGTTTTCTCCGGAGGTGTCATTCTGTCGAGTTTGTCCCCTTCAACAGCAGAGAGATATGTTTTGAACCCTTCGATCTCATCAAGGGCCTTTCTCCCCGGAATTGTTGGCGCTCTGAGAAGGAAGAAGAAGACAGCATGAGCAGTCATCATGATGAAGAGGGGTAACAGGAACATGAACTGCCTTATATCAAACACATCCATAGAATGGCTGAGTACTACTGCGATTGAATATAAAGCAGGCGGGAAAAGGAGTAAGAGATAAACTGCTTTTGAGGGTTTTTTTAATTCGAAAGCTCTTTTCCTTGATAGAAATCGCGTGATATATCCTGCAAATAAGGTCCACAGGCCGAGTGCAAAAAGCTGTTTTATATAGCTGCCATCAATATCAACTATTTCTGCATTTACAGCAGCAACAATAATGGAGATGATGATGCCAGGGACCATATATCTGGTGTTTCTGGTAAAGAATTGATTGCCGACAGCTGACTTCAGATATTTTCGGTGTTTCCTGTAGGCGCGATGGATAAGGATAGCATCAAGTTCCTTTCTCCCTGAAGCTGATGTCTCTCCTCTTCTGCCTTCAAAGAATGCATAGTGCAGTACCAGTTCTTCAGGCGAAAGCCTTCTCAGGTCATCAGTTCTGTTTTCAACTATATAGCTGCTGTTATGACGGAGAATTCTGATGATCCCCTTTGCCGCAAGATTCAGAATAGCAGAGGTAAAAGCTGTGCGGTCATATCCCATGGTCATTAGAAACCTGGCAAATGCAGGCGAGCAGTCTGCCGGCGGTTTGTAACGAGGGAATAACGCCTTTTTCTCAGGGTCCCGGCCGACTCGGGCCCAAACAATAATGTAATAAACAAAAAATATTGTAAGGCCGATCAGACCCGGAAGATATGTCTTCATGTCGCGCAGGAAAAAAGAGATGCGCATATCAAGATCAGGCCCATGCACGACACCCTTAGGCATGCTGACCACAACTGAGAGATATGGTTTTTTTTCTGAAAGGACCATGCCATAGTGAAGAACATTGCTATTGCCTGATTCAGATGCATGCTGGAGCAGTTCCGGGATTTTGCCGATGCCCTTGTTCCATGAATGGTCATCTAGGTTTGCTATAATTCCGTGGTTTCCATCAGGGAGGATAACAGTAATAGCTACAGTGTC
>MHDW01000218.1:10249-14234 GCA_001803645.1 Nitrospirae bacterium GWC2_42_7
ATGACGGTCTGTTTTGTAATCGATAGTAAATTCATGGACCCCAGGAGAAAGAATAAGCTTCTCAGGACCGATGAAGACATATTTCGAGAACCATCTTCCGAGAGTTTTTTCGACATAAGGGATTGGTTTTCCATCAAGAGATGCTTCTATAATCTCGATGCCCATGAGTTGATAATAAGCATGTTTGCCTTGTATCCTGCCGCCGATAGTCCGGTATATGCCAGAGATCAAGGGCCCTGTCTTTTGTTCGAATGTTCCGCCGTCAGTGTTTATTTTTATGGTCTCATGCACGAGTAACGTGCCGTTTTTTTGAACAAGTATGCGGGCATGAAAGTCTGTTACACGGACCTTTATCCCTGATACGCTGGTGGAACTGGGTTCAGATGACTGTGAAGGGGCGGCGGAGGTTGTAAGCGTTTTTTCAGTCAGCTGGACCGGACTCTGTTGAACATGCTGTTTGTCCTCACCTGGAACTGACTTTGTGAGGTCAAAGCACTTTAAGCCTTCACGCGAATCGTCTGTAATAGGACGGACCATTTTCCCGGGTTCTGAGAAACAGTATTTCAATATATCTTTTCTCATTGCGAATGCGCCGAGAGATATCTTGGTGCTGTAAGACGGCTCCGATGATTGGGTAATGTCCACATCCAGCGGAGACCAGCCCGGGGGCACGCGTATGTTTCCGTCTGTAAGACCGAGATTCCAATGGATAAATGCTGTGCCCTGATGAAAATAACCTGTTGAATTGCTGATTCTTACTGCATAGTTGTCTTTGAATATGAACTGCCATTCTTTACCGTCTGCATCGCTGTTGCCTGACCATGTCCCTACGATTTTCTTGATATCTGAAGGAAGTGTTGTCTCAGGGAAGGGCCCGGTTGCATTATCAACCCGATTGCGTTCAAGCATATCAGAGAAGAATGTGTCGAGTCCTGGAATACCGGCTTTTTTCCAGAGTCCTTTTAATCCCATAGTAACGATGATCACAACAGATATGATGACGAGCAGAACTGTCAGAAGGATTTTGCGGGTCAGATTTTGCATAGCATCATGATTTTATCATATGAGATAATGATAAGCGAATCCATTTATGGATCGTTTGAACAAGAGAATTAACCTGCTGTCAGTGGTTTTTTTGTTTTTGCCTTAAAACTGACACCTTAACCATCCAGGGGGGATCCAGTCCTGATGGGCTTCGTTCTCGATATCATTAAGGTTTTTTTCAGCCTCTTTGAGGTTTTTCTCTGAATGTTCGAGCTTTGTCTTTGTAGCATTGTATCTGGACAAGCTTATTTTTTTGTAAAAATATAATGTTTCTTTGTCCGAGAAATTATTTTTTGCTTCAGCATACTCATCCCTTGCCTTGTCAGTTTTTTTTCTGAATTGAGTTCCTTTGCTGCACCAGTATTTTTTCAGATGTTCTTCATCACGTTTTGGTTTTTTAGCGCTAGAGGATTTAAATTTATTTCTTTTCTGTGAGACTGTTGTATTTACTGTTCTCTTATTGTCTGATGATTTTTTATATTCTTCCAGTTCAGAATTTGAATAAATGATTGGTTCGCCTGAATCAGATCCATTGTCTGCAAAAGTAGAAAAAGGAAGAAGAACCATAATGATAATTATCATCATGAAGGGATAAAAATCCTTCATCTTTATGCCGGATGTCTTGTAAAAGTCCGTCAGGTTCTCTAAAATGATTTCTTTCGCTGCTGTAGTAAATATTAATTGCATTAAGCCCCCCTTTTTAAATTATCCAACCCTGAAAAATTAAACTTATTATTTATATATCAGCGTCTCTGGAATGTCAAGAAAAAACAGGAACATAATATCTTAAGAACTAATGTCAATAGCTGCCTCATTATTAGGCAGTCCTGACTAAAGATTAGGCAGTTTATTAATTCATTAGGAGAAAAAGCCTTATTTATCAAATATCATACAACTGGCAAGCAACTTGTATATATATAAATATGTCAGTTCTTATATTAAAGAATATTCCGGCAGAAGGGCCGGGAACGATTGAAGATTTTCTGAAAGAAAACAATATTAATTACAAAATAGTTGAGATGTCGTCAGAAGCACTGCCTCCGGTTGGGGAATACGATACCCTGATCATAATGGGCGGGCCGATGAGTGTAAATGAGACAGATATTTATCCTTACATATCAAAGGAAATAGAGCTTGTGAGGGAATTTATAAACAAAGAGAAAAAGATACTTGGCATCTGCCTCGGGGCACAGATAATAGCAAGAGCACTTGGTTCAGAAATATATGCAGGCCCCGCGAAAGAGATCGGCTGGTACGACATTGAGCTTCAGGAAAATAAAGACACAGATCTGCTGATAACAAAGTTCGCAAAGCATCCTAAGGCAGAGGATTTTCGGAAAAGGTTCAAGGTATTCCACTGGCACGGCGAGACGTTTGATATACCCACAGGAGCCGTGAAGATCGCAAGATCATCCTTGTATCCGAATCAGGCATTCAGGTATGGCAAGAATGCATATGCATTCCAGTTTCACATAGAAGTGACAAAGGGAATGATATATGAGTGGCTTAAAAATGAGCCTGTTGATATGGCTAAGATCAAAAAGGATACAGAGGCCTTTTATGAAGATTACTCAGGAAGGGCAATGAATTTTTATAAGGGGTTTTTCAGGGAAAGCAATACATGACGACTTATATAATTACGTATGCAATGAAATTCTCGAAAAGACTGTCATGCCGGCTTGTCCGGCATCCTTCTGAAAAGAAAGATTCCCGACAAGCGGGAATGACAAAGCATTCGCAGTTATTAATGACGTTATGTATAAAAGACTAATAATTTTTTTGAAAATGTTCATTAAACAAAAAAATATGATTGAGGAGTTTAAATGAATAAAAAGATGAGTTTGTTCTTTGTTTTGTTTTTGTTTGTTTTGGTTCCGTTAACTGCATATGCACAGACCGAAAGCAAAATAGACACAGGTGATACAGCATGGATATTGATCTCAACTGCCCTTGTAATGCTGATGACACCTGGCCTGGCCCTTTTCTACGGGGGGATGGTGAGAAGGAAAAATGTCCTCGGCACGCTTATGCAGAGCTTTGTTACTATTGCGGTTGTGAGCATACAGTGGATACTAATAGGTTACAGCCTTTCTTTTGGCCCGGATATCAACGGAATAATAGGAGGTCTTGACTGGATAGGATTAAACGGTGTCGGTGTTGAACCGAATCCGGACTATGCAGCTACAATTCCGCATATAGCTTTTATGATGTATCAGGCGATGTTTGCAGTGATCACGCCTGCACTTATTACAGGTGCATTTGCGGAAAGGATAAAATTTCCTGCTTTTCTTGTGTTTACTTTGCTCTGGAGTACGATCGTTTACGATCCTGTTGCTCACTGGATATGGGGCAATGGCGGGTGGCTTAAGAATATGGGGACTCTGGATTTTGCAGGGGGAGTTGTTGTTCACATAACATCAGGGATATCAGCTCTTGCTGCAGCAATTTTTATCGGAAAGAGAAAAGGCTATCTGCATGAGCCAATGCCTCCGCATAATCTTCCAATGACTGTTCTTGGTACCGGACTCCTCTGGTTTGGATGGTTTGGGTTTAATGCAGGAAGCGCTCTTACGTCAGGCGGACTGAGTGCAATGGCATTTGTTGTGACCCATACTGCTGCTGTATCAGCAACGCTGGCATGGGTGATCATCGAATGGCTTCACCGCGGGAAGCCCACAGTTTTCGGCGCTGTAACAGGTTCTATTGCAGGCCTTGCCACGATCACACCTGCAGCTGGTTTTGTAGGCCCAATGCCGGCAATAGCCATAGGTTTGTTAGCAGGAGGAGTATGTTATACTGCTTTGAATATAAAAGGGAAAGTTGGCTACGATGACTCGCTCGACGCATTTGGGGTTCATGGTATTGGCGGAATATTAGGCACATTTGGAGCAGGTTTATTCGCATCAAAGCTGATAAATCCGGCAGGAGCTGATGGTTTGTT
>MHDW01000219.1:0-1940 GCA_001803645.1 Nitrospirae bacterium GWC2_42_7
CCTGCCTCAATAATATTCAGGCATGAGGTTTTAAGAGAAGAGACAGGTGAAAAAATCGTGAACGCAACTGTTAAATTAGGATGTGTAGGCCAGAATGGAAAACCAATAAGGCTTACCCATGAAATCATGGATGCAATGGCAGAAAGGGCATGAAGCCTGCTTCGTTAAGAAGGCAGACTTCCTCCGGCGGAGTAATATACAGAAAGTATGATAATGAGGTTGAGGTCGCTCTTATATTGGTTAAGGGGGGCAGGATATGGGCCCTCCCAAAAGGCATTGTGGACAAAGGAGAAACACCGGAGATGACGGCTCTCAGGGAAGTGAGGGAGGAGAGCGGACTGGATGGCAGGATAATAGAGAAACTCGGTGAAGTATCATATTGGTATTCTATTCAGGAAGAGAACCTGAAATGCAGAAAGACAGTACATTTCTATTTAATGGAATATGTCAGTGGCAACACCTCTCAGCATGACCTCGAGGTAGAGACTGCTGAATGGTTCCCGATCGATACTGCCAGTCAAAAGATCAGCTATAATGGTGACAGGGTGATCCTGAACAAAGCAAAGAAAAAACTTAAAGAAATGCATGTGTTGCAATAAACAAATTCAGGAAAGACTCCCAAATGCAATGAAGTCTGATTTATATAGTCGTGTTCTTAGATTATTTTTATTCTTACTGCTGTTAATTCCCCTGCATATTGCCGAGGCTGATGAAAGGATCCTGAGCTTTCACAGTGATATTACTGTACATAAAGATGCTTCAATGTCAGTCAGGGAAACCATTGTTGCAAGATCTGAAGGAGTGGACATAAAAAGAGGTATTTACCGGGATTTTCCTACTACATATAAAGACCCTGTCGGCAATAGATACAAGGTCAAATTTGAAGTGACAGGCGTGACCAGAAACGGTAACACCGAGCCTTATCATATTGAATCCATGCATAATGGAAAACGAGTATATATCGGCAGTCAAAATGTGTTTCTGGACCCCGGGGATTATACTTATACTCTTTCATACAAGACAGACAGACAGCTTGGTTTCTTTAAGGACTTTGATGAACTCTACTGGAATGTTACAGGCAACGGATGGAAATTCCCCATTGACAGCGCTTCCGCGGCAGTGGAACTCCCTGATGATGCAACGGGGAAGATAGTATCTATATCCGCATATACCGGTCCCCAGGGTTCAACAGAAAAATCTTTTCATAGCAGTGTCGACAGTTCAGGGAAGGTGAACTTCTCTGCAAAAAGGCCCCTTAATTCCAATGAAGGTTTTACTATCGCTGTATCATGGCCAAAAGGATATGTTGCAGAACCTGACTCACAGACAAAAATGCGTTATTATGTGTCTGAAAATCGCGGGACAATAATCGGCTTTATCGGAATTACCCTTCTTTTCCTTTATTACCTGATCATATGGTTAATAGTTGGAAAGGACCCTGAATCAGGGGTCATTGTTACAAGATATTCTCCCCCTGATAATATGACCCCGGCTGTAATGAGATTTATAAAAAAAATGGGTTTTGACAATAAGGTCTTCGCCTCGGCGATCATCAATATGGCTGTTAAGGGGTTCCTTACAATAAAGGAGAGCGACGATGGATATGTACTTAACAAAAAGGCAGAAGGAAAAACACCGCTATCACCGGGAGAAGAAAAAATAATTGCGAAACTTTTTGGTTCAGACAGCAGTATGACCTTAAAGACAGAGAACCATAAGAAGATCAGGGCCGCAATTCAGGATCTGAAGGACTATTTGAAATTAAAATTCGAAAAGATATATTTTCTGTCCAACAAAACATATTTTATATTAGGGTTGATATTTTCAATCTTTTTCCTGTTTTCTACAGGTTTATGGAGCGCGATAGAGCAGGGTGATCTGTTTATTTTCTTTTTTATGTGTGTATGGCTGAGCATCTGGAGCCTGGGAGCCATTGTTTT
>MHDW01000219.1:1954-5504 GCA_001803645.1 Nitrospirae bacterium GWC2_42_7
TATCAAGATGGAAGAACGCCTTTTACAGCCATCAGCGCAGATTCGTGAATATCGGCGGTGCAATGTTCCTTACCATATTTTCGCTTCCGTTCATTGGGGGGGAAATTGTCGGGATAACCGTTATGATACAGGCTACATCTATCCAGACCCTCATTTTTCTTTTAACAGCTGTATTTATCAACTATCTGTTCTATCATCTCCTTAAGGCCCCGACACGGGCCGGAAGAAGAACTCTTGATGCCATAGAAGGCTTCAGGGTTTTTCTCTCAGCAACGGCAAAAGACAGGATGAACCTTCTTAATTCTCCTGAGAGGACACCTGAACTTTTTGAGAAGTACCTCCCCTATGCGCTGGCCCTTGATGTTGAACAGGAATGGTCAGAACAGTTCTCTGACATACTGGAAGCAGCAACAGCCGGGACCGAAAGGGGCTATTCCCCGGCTTGGTATGCAGGCACTTCGCTATATGCATTGAATGCAGCAGACTTTGCATCTTCTTTTGGTAATTCCTTTTCCAATGCAATATCATCGTCATCAACTGCACCGGGCTCAAGTTCAGGAAGCGGAGGCGGAGGTTCTTCAGGCGGAGGCGGAGGCGGTGGTGGCGGCGGAGGATGGTAAGATGTTCCGGACAGTAGTGATAAAATAGTGTTGAGTAACATAAAATATATTCCGAAAGGTTTTAACAGGAACAGGATATTTGAATGAAAAAAATTCAGGACAGAAAAAGCCTCAAAAAAATATGCACAGAACTAAGGGCTGAAAGAAAAAAAATAGTTTTTACAAACGGCTGTTTTGATATACTCCATGCCGGACATATTAAATATCTGGAAAAAGCTAAAAAACTCGGGGATGTCTTAATTGTCGGGCTTAATTCTGATAAGTCTGTTTCTATAATAAAACCCGGCAGGCCGGTGAACAACGAGAAGAACAGGGCAACGGTTCTTTCCGCTCTTGAGATGGTGGACTACATAACAATATTCAGCGAAGACACGCCATATGATCTTATTAAAGTTGTCAGGCCTGATGTGCTTGTAAAAGGCGGAGACTGGAAAAAGAAGGATATAGTCGGCTCGGGCATCGCAATAAAAACATATAGCCTTCCTTATCTCAAAGGGTTTTCGACAACAGAGATAATAGAGAAGATTTTAAAAGGAATAAAGTAGCTATATTCAAAGAAAGTCGTAGAGTTCTCAGGCCCGAAAATAAATTTCTTGAAATCCATTGCTTGTGAAGATTTTATCATCTCAGGGTCCCGAACACAGCACCTTTGTTTGAAATATTGGTCTTATACATTCAAGCAATTTTTTTCGCACCTGCGAACTCTTTGAGTCGATTTGTGGATTTATAATTGAATAGACATTATTCGGCAAATCTCTTTTCCCCCTGTCTTCCAGCAGACAGGCTTTTTTGCTAAACTCATTATTGGGTACAAATATTGCCGGGTGTGGAGAAATGAGTTATGAACCAGAAGCAGGTGCTTTAAGCAAAGGAGCTTCCTTGTTAATTCCCCCTTAGAAAAGGGGGATTAAGGGGGTTGTGAAATAGAGATGGAAGAAAAAACCAAAAAACAACCCCCTCCGCCCCCTTTTCTAAGGGGAAATATTCCAGAAATTTCGAGGCCGTGAATTAAAAGGACTAAATAGTGAACATTATTCCCTTAATAGAAAACAAGTTTTTAAATCTAAAGACTGAGAACTGCCGGATCTTCAACCTGACCGGCTCTTCATCAGCGCTTCTGCTTGCCCTTGAAAGCAGGCCTTTTATTGCGCTCGAAAAAGATGAGGAAAAGGCAAAAACTCTGGTTAAGGACATTAATTTTTACAGGCGGCTCTTCTTGCCAACAAGACCACAAGAAAAGCCACAGATATCACCCTCCCCTTCATCCCCTCCCCTCAAGGGAGGGGCAGTATTATTATCCTCTCCCCTCAAGGGAGGGGCAGTATTATTATCCTCTCCCCTGGCGGGAGAGCCTGCCTGTCCGGTAGGCAGGGGCGGGGGGGAGGGGGCTTTACTTATGAACTCCTTATCAAAAGAAAGAGTTGTTTTTCTGCCGGATGGTGACGGAGCAGAGAGTTTTGGAAACAGGGCAGCGCTCGTTTATTCTTTGAAAGATCAGGATTCAATAATCACATCCTCAGAAAATCTTCTGTCTGCTTTGCAGAACAAAGAATCTATTGAAATAAATTCTTTTAAGCTCAATAAAAGCTCTTCTGTTGAAAGAACAGGTTTTGAAAAATTATTGATCAGTCTCGGCTATAAAAAAGCAGAGATGGTTGTTGAAAAAGGGGACTACAGCCTGAGGGGGTGGATTCTGGACATATTCCCTGCAACCTCGGTTTATCCGCTCAGAATAGAATTCTTCGGAGACGAGATAGAGAGCATAAGAAAGTTCGATATAGAAACCCAACGGTCAATAGAAGATGTCGAGGAATTCCTGATATTCCCGGTTAAAGAGCCGGATGAAGTCAGAAGAATTGACGATATATTCCCGGACAAGAAATATTTCTGTCTTTATCCTGTTCAGGAAAAAACAGAATTGCCGCAAAACACAGTATTTCTCTCTAAATTTTCTTTTGGCGGAGAAGTACAGGTTGCTGAGGATGAAAGTATGTCCGGTGCATCTGATTTTGTAATAGTCCAGCACCCTCCCCTTAATCCCCTCCTCTATGAGCCGTTGGCTCCGAGCCATAGGCCCTCAAGGGAGGGGAAACTTTTTTATTCCTCCCCCTTGAGGGGGGAGGGCAAGGGAGAGGGTGAACTTTTATCTAATTTTGATGCAGGCATGGGCTCGATCAAAGGACATGGAATACTGCCTGAAGAGAGAAAGCAGATCGAAGACCTTCCCGGAAGTATGCAAGATCTGCTTAAAGAAAACAGAGTAATAATTATAGCTTCATCAAAAGGACAGGCGGAGAGACTTAAGGATATATTCAGGGAGAAGGATATGATCGCGCCTGTTGTGGATGTTAAAGCCCTTCCGGAATATAGAGGGAATATCTCTATAACTGTGGGAGAGCTGTCTTCAGGGCTTTTTATGGATGGGCTGATAATACTTACTGAGAGGGAGATATTCGGAGAAAGACTTTCCTTCAGGCCTATGAAAAAGTCGAAGGTCTCAAGTCTTCTTTTTTCTCTTGACGACATTGCGCCTGGTGATTTTGTGGTGCACAGGGACCATGGCATAGGAAAATTCTCAGGTATTGTCAGACAGACGATAGATGAGACCGAAGTGGAACTCATGCTCATAGAATATGACGGCGGCCGTCTTTATATTCCTGTTCAGAACATTAAGAACATATCAAAGTACAGGTCAGAAGAAGGTAAAACTCCGAAGGTTGACAGTCTCGGAGGCAAGGCATGGCAGAGAAAAAAAGAGAGGGTCAGGAAAAAAGTCCATGAGATGGCTGAGAAACTCCTGTCCCTTTATGCAGACAGAAAAGTTGTCCGCGGGTTTTCATTCAGCTCTGATACTGAACTGCACAAGGAATTTGACAGCTTCTTTGCATATGAAGAGACCCCTGACCAGGTGAAGGCAATACAGGACATAA
>MHDW01000219.1:5516-6448 GCA_001803645.1 Nitrospirae bacterium GWC2_42_7
AGTCAGAGAAACCGATGGACAGGCTTCTTTGCGGGGATGTGGGTTATGGCAAAACAGAAGTTGCGATGAGGGCAGCGTTCAAGGCTGTGTATGACAACAGGCAGGTTGCGGTCCTTGTGCCGACAACAATCCTTGCTGAACAGCATTACAGGACATTCAAAGAACGATTCTCGGGTTTCCCTATAAAGGTAGATTTCATAAGCAGGTTTAAAACCAGAAAACAGATAGAATCTACGCTCAAGGATGTTTCTAATGGCGCAGTAGATATCATCATAGGCACTCACGGCCTTTTGTCAGGGAAGGTTGTATTTAACAGGCCCGGACTTCTGATAGTTGATGAGGAGCACAGGTTCGGAGTCGGACAGAAGGAGAAGATAAAAGAACTCAGCAAGAGCATAGATGTTCTGAACCTTACAGCAACTCCGATCCCAAGGACACTCCATATGTCTCTTTCCGGCATAAGGGACATAAGCGTTATTGAGACCCCTCCGGAGGAAAGACTTTCTGTAAAGAGCGGAGTCACGATCTTCAATGACAAGCTTATCAAGGACGCGATATCCAACGAGCTTCTGAGGGGAGGACAGGTCTTTTTTGTGCATAACAGAGTGAAGGACATATACAAGATCGCAAGCCATATCAATGGACTAGTACCTTTTGCAGAGATAGGAGTTGCGCACGGACAGATGCCTGAGCGCGAACTCGAAAAAATAATGCACAGGTTCTTTCTGGGAGAAGTGAACGTTCTTGTCTCAACAGCGATAATAGGCGCAGGGCTTGATATCCCGACTGCCAATACAATAATCGTAAACATGGCTGACAGGATGGGGCTTGCAGACCTCTATCAATTAAGGGGAAGGGTCGGCAGATCGAATGTTAAGGCATATGCACTGTTCCTTGCACCTGATGAGGCGCTGATGACAGAAGAGGCGAAG
>MHDW01000219.1:6461-10046 GCA_001803645.1 Nitrospirae bacterium GWC2_42_7
CTGTGCAGGAGATGAGCTATCTCGGAGCAGGTTTCAGACTTGCGCTCAAGGACCTTGAGATAAGGGGTGCAGGAAATGTCTTTGGTCAGGAACAGTCCGGACATATTCATGATATCGGGTATGATCTTTATATCGAGATGCTCGAAAAAGCGGTTGCAGAGCTTAAGGGAATTGATATTAAAGAGGAGTTTGAGCCTGGCATTGACATGAAGATATCAGCCTTTATCCCTGAGAATTATATAGAAGACATAACAATACGGCTGAGTTTTTACAGGCGTATGTCTTCAATGAAAACAGAAAAAGCTGTTGTTGAATTTGAAGAAGAACTGAAAGACAGGTTCGGCAGTTTCCCTGAAGAGGTTTCTAACCTTATGGATGTTATCAGACTGAAGATATTGGCAAGAGAGCTTTTGATATTAAAACTTATAGAGTCTGGCGGAAGGGTGAAGTTTGTTTTTTCTCCTGATACGCCGGTTCAGCCGGATCAGTTGTTTGCGCTCCAGAAAAAACGAAAAAGTTTGATAAGGCTTTTCCCTGATGGTTTTGAACTTAACCTGAAAGGGCTTCAATGGAAGATGATATTTGAGGAAGTTTATAAAGTGATGGAGGAGTTGAAGAAGAGTGCGGATGTCGGAAATTGAATCAGTTTTTTATGTTATGATTCTAAAATGCTGGTGATGAAGGTATCAGAGGTCGGCAAAGCAAGGGCTGTTGCCGAGGCTTGCAGGATAATCAAAGAAGGAGGCATCGTTGCCTTTCCAACAGAGACCTTCTACGGTCTCGGTGTAAAATATGACAATATCTCTGCCCTCAAAAAGCTCTACGAGATAAAAAAACGTCCGAAGGAAAAGGCGATGCCTTTGATAATTGATGATATGAAAATGCTCAGCATGGTCGCATCTTCAGTCAGTGATATTGCTCACAAATTAATGCAAAAATTCTGGCCGGGCCCGCTCACGCTGCTTCTAAATGCAAAGGAAGATCTGTCAGAGTTTATTGTCGGTGAAGCAGGAAAGGTAGCAGTCAGGATGCCTGGGGAATCTTTTGCCCTGGATTTTGCAAAAGCGCTTGAATTTCCGATAACTGCAACCAGCGCTAATATCTCAGGGGTGCCTCCGGCAGATACTCCCGGAAATGTTGTCATGCATTTTGGGGACAACCTTGACCTTCTGATAGATGGAGAAAGGACTCCCGGCGGTATGCCGTCTACAATAGTCGACGCCTCAGGCGATGAGATAAGGATTATGAGATCTGGAGTTATTCCCTCTGAAGAGATATTGAAGTTTGTTTCGTTTCATCCTAAAACGGAAGTTGAAAAAAGATAGTAAATAAAGACATGTCATTGCGAGCTCCCAACGGGTGCGTGGCAATCTTAGAACAGAGTTGCAGATTGCTTCACTTTGTTCGCAATGACAGATTCTAACTGCGGTTTGTATGTTCATTGACCTATTGTATCAACAGGCTTTAAAATACATTTCATCAAAATTATCCAAATCAAGGAGGTTTGCTAATGAAGATAAAGCCATTAAACGATTGGGTTGTGATTCAGCCGGTTGATGCAGAAGAAAAGACCGCCGGTGGTCTTTTTATTCCTGAGAAGGCAAAAGAAAAACCGCAGGTTGGTGTTGTCGAGGCTGTTGGCCCCGGAAGATACAAGGCTGATGAGGACAAGGGAAAGGACAAAAAGAAAGACAAGAAATTCATACCAACTGAAGTCAAGCGCGGGGACAAAGTCCTTTATGAAAAGTACATGATAAGCGACATCGAAGTTGATGGCAAAACAGTAGTTATGGTCAGAGAGGAATATATACTCGGCGTATTGGAATAATAAAGGATGCTATGGGTCCAGGGACAAAGACTGCAGAACGGACAAGAGATTCTTCATATGTAGTTGAACCCTGGAATGTGATTCTGCTGAATGACGAATGGCATACCTTTAACGAAGTAATTCTTCAGCTCATCAAGGCAACAAGATGCAGTTCAAAAAAGGCATCTGATATTGCATGGGAGGTCCATACAAGAGGAGAGGCGATCTGCTACACAGGCCCGAAAGAGCGCTGTGAGCATGTAGCTGTTATCCTTAAAGAGATCGACCTGGGATTCAGGATAGAAAGAATGGCTTGATTTCTATACCATATTATTTAAAGTCACTAAAGATCTTTAAAGTCATTTAAAATTTTATATGTCATTCCCCAACTTGATCGGGGAATCCAGAAAAAGAGGAATGAATTATCCGGTCAAGCTGGATAATGACAACTATTGGAACAGAGTTCGCTATATTGATACAATTGCCTGCCTTTGATATTTATGAATATGTGAGCTGAATTTATATCTTCCAGCAGACCTTCTTTGCCCTTGCTTTTTCAACCTCGAGTTTTTTCGAATCGAACCCTTTTTTGCCCATCATGCCATATGTATAATTCTTTCCTTCTTCAACGCTCGGCTGATTGAACGGATTTATTTTCATCAGAAAGCCTGTAAAAGCCGTCGCTATCCCGAAGAAGTGAAATAATTGTCCGAGATGGTATTCGTCTATGCAGGGAAGATGGATCGTCATGTTCGGCCTGCCTGCTTTTGCAAGCGCGAGCTCGGTTGATTCCTCTTCTGCTTTAATAAGCTCTGTGAGGCTGTGTCCTGACAGATAGTTTGTGCCCTCGATCTCCTCGAAGACTTTTGGTATTATTATATCTGTCTTGTAATCATCCACTCTTATGAAGGTAACAACTTTGTCTTCAGGCCCTTCCATCCAGAGCTGAACCTGGGAATGCTGGTCAACTGTACCGACTGAAGGATATGGGGTCATGCCTGCGCCGAGTTTGCCGAGGCTTTCAGCCCATAGCTGACAGAACCACTCGGACAGATATTTAAGACTGTCTGCATAAGGCATAAGCACGTTAACAGTTCTTTTCTCTTCTGTGTTCATCAGATAAAGCAGGGTGCCGAACATGTATGCAGGATTTTGCCATAATTCATGCACCAAACATTTTTCGTGAATGTCTCTTGCTCCACGCAATAGCTCATCTGCGCTGAAACCGGCAGACTCGCACAAGAGAAGTCCCACAGGGCTAAGCACAGAAAATCTTCCGCCTATTCCCTGACCTATCGGGAGTGTCCGCATTTTGTTGTCTGTGGCGATCTTTCTTAAATTACCTGTAGCAGGGTCGGTAGTTGCTACGAATCTCTTGTGGGCATCTTTGCCGAGAAGTTTGCTCATCTCGTCCCATACGATCATGAAAGAAGCTGCGGTCTCTGCGGTGCTTCCTGATTTTGATATGACGTTGACTGTTGTTTTCTTCAGATCAATGATAGAAAGAATATGTTTTAAAGTCCTGGGGTCAACATTGTCATATATAAAGACCTTTGGTTTTTTGCTGAGGTTATGAAGAGGGCTTAATGCTTCGAGTATTGCCCTTGGCCCGAGAGCTGAACCGCCTATACCCATAATAAGGAGATTGTCCGAGTCCTGCTTTATCTCTTCTGCTATGCGTTTGATCTCCGAAGTGTCTCTGAACGGGAGTTCCATGAATTCGAGTTCTTTCCATTTTTTAGGGTCAAACTGTTTGTGGGCTTCCTCAACCTTTCCCT
>MHDW01000220.1 GCA_001803645.1 Nitrospirae bacterium GWC2_42_7
TCTGTCCGGAAGATACTGCGCACAAACTTACTGAAAAAGACTAAAAGGGTCTACGGTCTCAGCACTTCTTATCAGGCCGTTCCTGGCCCTTGCCTGGAACTGCTCAGGTGGGGACGCCGAGTTTAGGGAAAATATATACCTGTAGAACTATCCATACGGCTACAATCAGCAATATAACTAAGAGGTCATTCATTATTCTTTTTCTTTCTTTGCCTTCTTCTCAGTTTTTTCGCTTTTTACAGTCTTGGCTGGTTTGGCTTTCTTTTCGCTTTTCTCCGGCTTTGCAGCCTTCTTGCTTTTTGCTGGTTTGGCTTCCTTCTCACTTGGCGCCGGCTTCTCAGCCTTTTCGCTCTTTGCGGCCTTAGCTTCCTTCTTGGCCTTTCCCTTGGGCTGTTTGATACTCTCGTAATCGATGAACTCAAGTATAGCCATAGGGGCTGAGTCTTTAAGCCTGTTTCTGGTCTGGATAAGCCTCAGATATCCGCCGTTCCTTCCAACAAAACGCGGCGCTATTTCACTGAAAAGCTTTGATGCAACATTCCTGTCGGAAATATATGAAAAGACCTGTCTCTTGGAATGAAGATCTCCCTTTATTCCAAAGGTGATCATCCTCTCAGCAATCCTTCTGGCCTCTTTTGCCTTTGCTACTGTTGTCTCTATCCTCTGGTTTTCAAAAAGAGACGTTACTATACCTTTTAAGAGTGCTTTCCTCTGGTTGGCTGTTCTGCCAAATAATCTTCCGTCTACCTTATGACGCATTGTCTCTTATACCTCCGCCATGTGAAGCTTCCTCTCTCCTAAGGCTAAGATTATCCGGATCAATTCTCATGCCGAGGTGAAGCCCCATTCTGCCTAATATCTCTTTTATTTCATTAAGTGATTTTCTTCCGAAATTTTTTGTCTTGAGCATCTCCTGTTCAGTTTTGCTGACAAGTTCGCCTATTGTCTTGATATCAGCATTTTTCAGGCAATTATAGGACCTGACAGAAAGTTCAAGTTCATCAACATTTCTCATAAGGCTGTTGTCAAGATTAGTTCCTTCATCCTCGGAATGAACTACAGCCATCTCTTCAGAAACAACCTTTTCTTCTTCCTCTTCAAATATGAAAAAGTCCATATGTTCTATTATGATCGAAGCCGCCTGTGAAACAGCCTTTTCAGGCGCAATGCTTCCATCAGTCCAGATCTCCATAATAAGCCTGTCATAGTCAGTATCTCTGCCGACCCTAGCCTTCTCTACCCAGTAATTGACCTTATTGACAGGAGCAAAGACAGCATCCACCGTGATCATTCCAACAGGCAGGTCTTCATCTTTTGTTTCTGCAACAGTATATCCCTTGCCTTTACTGATATATACTTCTACTTCAAATTCGCTTCCTTTATCAAGAGTAGCTATGACCTGTTCAGGGTTAAGGACCTCGATCGAAGAATCGCATTTCAGGTCAGAGCCTGTTACCTGCCCCGGTTTTTTTGCGCTGAAAGTGGCAATCTTATTGCCTTCACCGGCAAATTTGAACCGAAGCTTCTTAATATTCAGGATTATATCTATCACATCTTCTTTAATCCCGGTAATACTCGAAAACTCATGGGGTGCTCCCAGAATTTTCACTGCAGTTACAGCAGCCCCTTCAAGAGAAGAAAGCAATACTCTCCTTAGCGAATTTCCTATAGTAGTTCCGAACCCGCGTTCAAACGGCTCAACTATGATCTTACCGTAGGTACTGCTAAGCGTTTCTTCATCAAACCTGATCTTCTCAGGTAATTGAAAGCCTTTTTTCTTTAAGTTCATAAGGCCTCCCATGCCTAATAAATTTATTTTTAATAATTAATACAAGCTTACAAAAATTCAAAACCTAAACTGTGATCCAGGCCCTCTATTTTGAATAGAGTTCCACTATCAACTGCTCCTGAGCAGGAAGCTGAATGTCTTCTCTTGACGGTATCTGTAAAAGTTTGCCTCTGAAGACCTGAAAATCTATCTCTACCCAGGATGGTATACCTCTTTGTTCTATTTTTGATAAACTGTCTTTTACCATATCTAAATCGCGAATTGACTCCTTTGCTTCGATCATATCGCCAACCTGAAGAATATATGACGGTATATTGACTCTTTTGCCATTAACAAGAAAGTGTCCATGATTCACAAGCTGTCTTGCGCTCGTCCTGTTAGGTGCAAAACCCATCCTGTATACCATATTATCAAGACGCCTTTCCAGTAACTGCAGAAGTACTTCACCTGTTACTCCCTTTTTCCTCTCAGCATTATGGAAATATCTCCTGAACTGCTTTTCGAGGACTCCGTATATTTTCCTTACCTTCTGTTTTTCTCTCAGCTGTATCCCGTAATCCGATATCTTACTCCTGCGCTGTCCATGCTGGCCCGGGGGATACTGTCTCCTTTCTACAGCGCATTTCTCTGTAAAACATCTGTCGCCTTTGAGAAAGAGCTTTTCACTTTCCCTGCGACATATCCTGCACTGCGCACCGCTATATCTTGCCAATTTATACCCTCCTTCTCTTTGGCGGTCTGCACCCGTTATGAGGTACAGGGGTAACATCCTTAATAAGGTTTATATCAAGGCCTGCTGCCTGAAGCGCCCTTATGGCAGATTCCCTGCCGGCACCCGGGCCCTTAACATAAACTTCAACTTGTTTCATCCCAAAATCCATAGCCTTTTTTGCAGCAGCCTCAGCAGCCATCTGCGCTGCATAAGGTGTCCCTTTTCGTGAGCCCTTGAATCCGAGGTTACCTGCGCTTGACCATGTTATTACAGCTCCGCTTGGATCTGTTATTGTTACTATTGTATTGTTAAAGGTCGCCTGTATATATGCAGCTCCACTGGCGATCCTTTTCTTTTCTCTCTTGACTCCCTTTTTCCTCTGAGCCATTAATTACGCCTCCTTCTTTTTGCCAACAACAGCTTTTCTGGGACCTTTTCTTGTGCGGGCATTCGTCTTGGTCCTCTGCCCTCTTAAAGGTAGTCCTGACCTGTGTCTCAGTCCCCTGTAACATCCGATTTCTGTCAATCTCTTTATATTCATAGTTGTATCGCGCCTGAGATCACCTTCAACCCTGAAATCTCTTTCCAGTACAGTTCTGATCTTGACAATATCTTCGTCAGTAAGGTCTTTAACTCTTACATTGCGACTCACCTTGACTTCATCCAGGATCTTTTGCGAAAGCGCTCTCCCTATTCCAAAAATACGGGTGAGCCCAATCTCAATTCGTTCAGTTTTGGGTAAATCTACTCCAGCAATTCTCGCCATTTATTCTCCTCTCAGTGTCATTGTTATGTGTCAGTACGTACATGGGGCTGACACTGCTTACTGTCACTAACCACTGTTTTATCCCTGCCTCTGTTTATGCCTCAGATTATCACAAATAACCCGCACAACACCTTTTCTTTTAATTATCTTGCATTTAGCACAAATCGGTTTCACTGATGAACGAACTTTCATATACACCTCTTATTTAGTTGAGATTGTGGTTAAGTCTAAGAGAGATTTTTCATACCTGACCTTAACCTCAGCCTAAACCTCTATTTAAATCTGTATGTTATCCTGCCCTTTGTAAGATCATATGGAGAAAGTTCAATTGTTACTTTGTCTCCAGGTAATATTTTTATAAAATGCATTCTCATTTTGCCGGACACATAGGCCAGTATTATCTGACCATTTTCAAGCTCTACCCTGAACATTGCATTTGGCAAAGTTTCTACAATGGTTCCCTGTACTTCTATGTTTTCTTCTTTAGCCATAAATAGAAATTATAGTTTTTTTAACTGCATTTAGTCAAGATTTTAGGTTTATTCTCAGTAACAAGCACTGTGTGTTCAAAATGGGCTGAGTTCTTCCCGTCAGCTGTAACAGCTGTCCATCCGTCTTTAAGTATCTTAACGTCATAAGTACCTGCATTCACCATCGGCTCTATTGCAAGTGTCATTCCTCTCTTAAGTCTCGGCCCTTGCCCCGGAGTTCCATAGTTAGGTATCTGTGGTTCTTCATGAAGAGACCTTCCAATGCCATGTCCGACAAAGAGCTTTACAACAGAAAATCCGTTATCCTCAACATGTTTCTGAATAGCATGTGATATGTCAGACACACGTCTGCCTTCAACAGCGTTTTCTATGCCTAGATACAGGGCATCCTCTGTTACTCTAACCAGATTTTCTGTGGCATTATCCACCTTGCCCATTTTTAATGTAACCGCTGCATCACCGTAAAAACCATCCATATAAACCCCGAGATCAATGCTCACAATGTCGCCTTCTGCAAGTTTACGGGAAGAAGGAATGCCGTGCACAACTTCTTCATTAACAGAGACACATATGCTTGCAGGGTAATCCCTGTAGCCTTTAAATGCAGCTATGCCGCCCAGCGCCCTTATGCGCTCGTCTGCGTAATTTTCTATTTCTTTTGTTGTCATTCCTATTTCTACCATCTTTTTAAAAGATTCCAATAATTCAGCCACGACCCTGCAGGCTCTGGACATTTTTTCTATCTCTTCGGGTGACTTAAGATAAATCACAACACCCTCGAAAGCATGTTCGGCAATTATCCCTTTCTGCCTCTGATCCTGCCCTTTTTAAGGAATCCCTCATAAGACCTTGTTACCAGGTGGGACTCTATCTGCGAAACAGTATCAAGCGCTACGCCAACAGCTATCAGAAGGGAAGTGCCTCCGAAATAAAACGGAACATTAAATTTCTTTATTAAAATCTCAGGGATAACGCAGACAGTTGCAAGATATATCGCACCCACAAAAGTCAGCCTCGAAAGAACGCGGTAAAGATATTCCGATGTCTTCTGCCCCGGCCTTATACCTGGAACAAAACCCCCGTATTTCTTGAGGTTGTCTGCAATATCAACCGGGTTAAAGACTATTGCTGTATAAAAATAAGCAAAAAAGAAGATCAAACTTACATATAACACGGTATAAAGCAAAGTCCCGAAAGATAACTCCCTTGAAATAGCCTGTACCCATGGCACCTGTATAAAACCTGCAATAGTTGCCGGAAACATAATAATTGAAGATGCAAATATAGGGGGAATAACCCCGGCTGTATTTATTTTAAGCGGCAGATGCGTTGACTGGCCGCCATATACTTTTCTTCCAACAACTCTCTTTGCATACTGGACAGGTATCTTCCTTTGCCCTCTTTCCAGAAATATTATCCCGGCAACTACACCGACCATCATTATCACAAGGAATATAACAAAAAACGGGGATAATTCACCTGCTTGCACAAGCCTTATTGTGCTCATAACAGCACTGGGAAATCTTGCGACAATACCGGCAAAGATTATCAATGAGATCCCGTTGCCGATCCCTCTTTCTGTTATCTGTTCTCCAAGCCACATTATGAACGCAGTGCCTGAGGTCAGTGTGATCATTGTGACCAGCCTGAACGACCATCCCGGGCTTTGTACAAATGCGCCCTGCTGCATACTCTCAAGGCCGGCAGCAATACCAAAAGACTGGATAGCGCTGATCAGTATTGTCCCATATCTTGTATATCTTACAATCTTTTTTCTTCCGGCTTCTCCTTCTTTTGCGAGCTTGCCGATAGCCGGAATTACGACTGTAAGAAGCTGCATAATGATCGAAGCGCTGATATAAGGCATTATGCCGAGTGCAAAAATAGTCATCTGTGACAGTGCTCCACCTGAGAACATATCGAAGAAGCCCATCATTGCGCCGCCTGCTTTATTTAAAAACTTGCTTAATTCTGCACCGTTTATACCCGGGGTAGGAATATGGCAGCCGATCCTATAGACAGTCAATAAGGCGAGTGTAAAAAAAATCCTGTTCTTTAATTCTGCTATCTTGAAAATATTCTGAAAGTTCGAAAGTAGACCCAAACTATATTACCTCAGCCTTACCGCCGGCAGACTCGATCTTCTTAACAGCAGCTAAACTGAAAGCAGCAGCTCTTACTGTAACAGCCCGCTGAATGTTTCCATTGCCAAGCACCTTGAGGCCGTTCTTTATCTCTTTTACCACCCCTTTTTCTATGAGAAGCTCGGGTGTTATTTCATTGAATCCTTGCAGCTTATCTATTGCATCAAGATTCACGATCGAATATATAATTGAAAAATTATTCTTAAACCCTCTTTTCGGGACTCTTCTTTGCAAAGGCATCTGGCCGCCTTCAAAACCTGCTCCTTTTGGGCCTCCTGATCTTGCCTTCTGTCCCTTGTGTCCTTTGCAGGATGTCTTACCATGACCGGAACCAATACCTCTTCCGACCCTTTTATTTTTTTTCCTGCTTCCTTCAGCAGGCTTTATATCGTTCATATTCATATTGAAACTTTAAACCTCCAGGCTATTTGTCTACTTTTTCGACTGTAACAAGATGAGATACTTTTCTTATCATGCCCTTTATTGAACTAATATCTTCCTTTATAACACTTTTGCCTATCTTCCTTAATCCAAGCGATTCAAGGACCTTTGTGATTTTCTCAGGAATACCTATATGACTTCTCTTTTGAGTAATTTTTAACATTTATAAATTAGCCTCCTGGGTTTCTTCTTCACTCCTGCCCCTGAGTTTTACAACAGCATCCGGGTTTTTCAGATTTATAAGCCCGTTGACTGCGGCCTTGACCGTATTAAATGGATTATGGTTACCAAGCGTTTTTGCAACAATATCCTGTATGCCTGAAACCTCAAGAATCGCCCTTACAGCTCCTCCTGCGATAAGACCTGTACCCTTTTGAGCAGGGTTCATAATAACAGTCCCTGCGCCGAATCTCCCTGTTGTCCTATGTGGTATTGTGCCGTCTTTTAACGGAAATTTCAAAAGCGATTTCTTGGCCTGCTCAACCGCTTTCCTGATAGCCTCGGGAACCTCTGTAGCCTTTCCTTTTCCGATCCCCAAAGTGCCTTCGCCGTCTCCAACAACAACAAGGGCGCTGAATGAGAATCTTCTTCCGCCTTTTACAACTTTGGCCACCCTGTTTATATAAATGACCTTATCTTTCAGATTCAATCCCGTTGGGTCTATCCTTCCCACCATACCTCCTTAAAAGTTAAAAAAATAAAATAAGAAATGGGAACTAATAAAATTCTCAATGCCCATTTAAAATTCCAGTCCTGCTTCTCTTGCAGAATCAGCCAATGCCTTGACTATTCCGTGATAGAGATATCCGCTCTTGTCAAAAACCACTTTTTTGATTCCTTTTTCTAGGGCTTTTCTGGCTATCATTTCGCCAACCTCTTTTGCTGTCTTTATATTGCCCTTATGCTGTTTTAATCCTTTGACTGCAGGATCAAGACTTGAAGCTGACACAAGCGTATGTCCCTTGCTGTCATCTATTATCTGTGCATAAACATGATTCAAACTCCTATAAACAGAAAGCCGGCCTTTTTGTTCCGTACCATGGACCTTTTTCCTTGTCCTCACATGCCGCCTTTGTCTGCTTTCCTGTTTGCTCGTAGCCAAAATAGCCTCCTGCTGATTTAGTTTCGAGTTTCGAGTTTCGAGTTTCGAGTTTTTTAACTGAAAACTTGAAACTGAAAACCTGAAACTACTTTTTGCCTGCTTTACCTACCTTAAGTTTCATCCTCTCGCCGGAATGTCTAACGCCTTTGCCCTTATAGATATCAGGCTTTCTCAGCGATCTAAGATCTGCTGCAGCCTGTCCTATAATATGCTTATCTATACCGGTAAGTGTTATCTGTATCTGTTTCTGGTCCATTACTGCAGTTATTCCTTCAGGAAGGTTAAACTCAACCGGATGGGAATATCCAAGTGAAAGCATTATTTTCTTCCCCTGTACCTGCGCTCTATATCCAACGCCTACTATATCAAGGACCTTCTTATACCCTGTTGTTACTCCCTCTATCATATTTGATATCAGTTTTCTTGTAAGTCCGTGCAGGGCCTTTATTCTCTTCTCATCGCTGATCCTCTCAACCAACAGTTGCTTATCATTAATCGAGACCTTAGTCTCAGAAGGGTAAGTCCATTCAAGCTCACCCTTTGGACCTTTCACTTTTACATGATTATCTGTCAGCTTGACATCAACTCCTGCCGGAATATCTATAGGTTTTTTTCCAATGCGTGACATCTAAATCTCCTTTACCATATATGGCAGAGAACCTCTCCGCCAACTTTATCCCGGCGACAGACCTTACCGGTAAGGATCCCCTTAGAGGTAGTAAGTATGGAAATGCCTACTCCTCCCATGACAGTCGGGACCAGATCAGCATTGACATAAACTCTCCTGCCCGGCTTGCTTATCCTTTTAAGGCCTGAGATCAGAGCCTCTTCATCAGGCGAATATTTAAGAGTAATTCTCAAAATGCCCTGCTTTTTATCTTTTAGAATTTTATATGCCCTTATGAACCCCTCTTCCTTCAGGATCTTTGCGATCTCAAGCTTCATCCTAGAAGCAGGAATATCCACTTTCTCTGATTTTATCATGAGCGCATTTCTCATTCTTGTAAGCATATCTGCTATCGGATCAGTTAACATTAGCGCCTCCCATTTACCAGCTCGACTTTGTCACTCCGGGAATTTGCCCGCAGAGTGCCAGCTTTCTGAAACATATACGGCACATTCCAAATTTCCTGAGAAATCCTCTGGGTCTGCCGCATATCTTACACCTGCTATACGCCCTCACCTTAAACTTGGGCGTCCTTTTTGACTTTTCTATCATGCAAGTTTTTGCCATTAATTTACCTCTCTAATTTCTAAAAGGAATCCCAAAGTACCGTAAAAGCGCTTTGCTTTCCTTGTCAGTCTTTGCAGACGTACATATTATAATATCAAGTCCATGGACCATATCGACCTTATCGTAGTTGATCTCAGGAAAGATAAACTGTTCCTTGATGCCGAGGGCATAATTTCCCTTCCCGTCAAAAGACTTCCCTGAAACTCCCCTAAAATCCCTTATTCTCGGCAGAGCAATGCTTATCAGCCTGTCTATGAATTCATACATCCTGTTGCCCCTCAAAGTAACCTTACATCCTATGGGCATGCCTTGTCTTAACTTAAAGGTAGCTATCGATTTTTTTGCTTTGGTGATCACAGGTTTCTGCCCTGTAATAGCAGCAAGTTCCTTCTGAACCACATCAAGCAGCTTTATGTTCTGAGTCGCTTCGCCAAGTCCGACATTAAGCACCACTTTCTGTACCTTAGGCGCCTCCATGATGTTTTTGTATGAAAACTCTTTCATCATTTCGGGAATTATCTGGTTTAAGTATTTTTCTTTCAGTCTTGGAGTCATTATCAGTCAATGACCTCCTTACATTTTTTGCATATTCTATGTCTTGCATTGCCCTCTGCAACAACGACACCGACTCTCGTCTGTTTGCCGCACTTGGAACATACAAGCATAACATTAGATATATGGACAGGGGCTTCTTTTTCGATGATTCCGCCCTGGGCATATTTCTTGTTCGGTTTCATATGCTTTTTGATTATGTTAAGTTTCTCTATCAAAACGCTGCCTTTGCTCCTATTAACCGTAAGCACTCTTCCTTTTTTGCCTTTTTCCTTACCTGTCATAACGTAAACGTTATCATCTTTTCTGATTCCTAAACTCATTAAACCTCCTACAGCACTTCAGGAGCAAGGGAGATTATTTTCATATAGTCTCTCCATCTAAGCTCTCTGGCGACCGGCCCGAAAATTCTCGTGCCGACCGGCTCACCCTGCGGATTTATCAGCACCACAGCATTCTGGTCAAAGCGGATATAAGAGCCGTCAGGCCTTCTTGTTTCTCTTTTTGTACGTACCACTACAGCCTTTGTAACAGATCCCTTTTTAATATTACTTTCAGGCAGCGCCTCTTTAACGCTTACCACAATAATATCTCCCAGACCTGCATACCTTCTTTTGGAGCCTCCAAGAACTTTCACACACTGTACCCGTTTAGCGCCGGAATTATCTGCTACTTCAAGCGTGGTTGTTATCTGGATCATTTTTCGCTGCTCCTGACCGGCTTATTAACTATCTCAAAAACCTTCCATCTCTTTTCTTTGCTCAAGGGTCTAGTCCCAACAATTTTTACTGTATCCCCAGTCTTGCACTCATTGGTTTCGTCATGCACCTTGAATTTCGACACCGCTTTAACAGTCTTTTTGTAAACAG
>MHDW01000221.1:0-984 GCA_001803645.1 Nitrospirae bacterium GWC2_42_7
AAACCGCACCTGAAGCCAAAGCCGAGAGCCAATGAGGTCTCCGGCTCGTAATTGAACGAAGAATCATTCAATTTTAACTTATTAAGGGCATCCCTGAGATTTTCATACTGATGAGCTGCTGTTGGATAAAGTCCGCAGAAGACTAAGGGCTTGATGTCCTTGTAGCCGGGGCATGGCACTAAAACAGGGTTGTTTACATCTGTTATAGTATCGCCTATTTTTGTGTCGGTCACACTTTTAATGCCTGCTATTACATAGCCTACCTCTCCTGATGACAACGAGTCTGTCGGCTCCATTTTGGGAGAAAATATACCGACCTGCAAGACCTCAAAAACATTGTTGTTTACCATCAGTTTTATTTTCTTCCCTGCTCTGATAACACCGTCAAAAACCCTCACAAGAACAATTACTCCCTGATAGTTGTCAAACCAGGAGTCAAACAGCAGGGCCTTAAGAGGCTTATTGTCGTCTCCTGCAGGGGGAGGTATTTTTTTGACTATGGCCTCAAGTATTTCCTTTGTGCCTGTTCCCTCTTTTGCGCTTGCAAGTATAGCGTCAGCACAGTCGATACCTATTGCGTCCTCGATCTGCTCCTTTGCCTTTGCAGGATCTGCGCTTGGCAGGTCTATTTTGTTTATAACAGGTATTATCTCAAGATCATGCTCTACAGCAAGATATGCATTTGCCAGAGTCTGTGCTTCTACCCCCTGCGATGCATCAACAACAAGCAGCGCTCCTTCGCATGAGGCCAGGCTCCTTGAGACCTCATAGGAAAAATCAACATGCCCCGGTGTATCAATAAGGTTGAGTATATATTCTTTACCGTCATCAGCCTTGTAAAGCAGCCTTACAGAGTGGGCTTTAATGGTTATGCCCCTTTCTCTTTCAAGGTCCATTGAATCAAGCACCTGTGCTGTCATCTCTCTTGCGCTTAATGCGCCGGTATACTCAAGCAGCCTGTCTGCTAGCGTGGATTTACCATGG
>MHDW01000221.1:991-9952 GCA_001803645.1 Nitrospirae bacterium GWC2_42_7
GTGCAATGATCGAAAAATTACGTATATTTTTTAACATTCAGTATGTTGGAGAGGTGCTTTTCTGCCGATTGTCAAAGACAAGACTTGCAGCCCCTATCAAGCCTGCATTGTCTCCAAGCGAAGAAGGTATTATCTTTACAGCTTCGAAAAGGTCTTTCAACGCCCTCCGGGAAGCCTCTTTTATCGCTTCCTGAACATAAATGTTCCACGCCCCGATAAGTCCGCCTGTCAGTATTATAGCCTCCGGGCTCATAATATTAATTATGTTTGCAAATCCTACACCAAGATACTTGCCTGCATCTCTTAGAATATCTCTTGATAGAGTATCCCCATCAAGTGCGCTTAAATATATATCCTCAGGAGTAATTTTATAAAAACTGCCCTTACAGCACTCTTTTAAAAGACTCTCTGTTTCTTTTTCAAGCATCGAGACCGCCTTTGTTATCATGGCCCTCGCAGATGCATAATTTTCAAGGCAGCCTGTGTTTCCGCATGGACATTTCTCACCATCAGGATTTATGCTCATATGGCCTATCTCTGCAGAAACATTCAGAAGCTTACCGTGATATATGATCCCTCCCCCTATGCCTGTGCCGAGAGTGAGCAGAACGAAATTGTCAAAACCTTTTCCTGCGCCGCTGATCTTTTCTCCAAGCGCAGCAACGTTTGCATCGTTTTCGATAAAAACAGGGACCTTGTATTTTCTTTTCATTATCTCAACGATCTCAATACCTTCTACAGCATGCAGATTAGGAGAAACAAAGATCCTGCCCCTGCTTCTGTCTATAAGCCCTGCAATGCCAAGACCTATGCCGGCAAATTCAGAATCTCCGATTTCAGCTATTGATTCGAAAACAGATTCCAGCACCTGTTCAGAGGAAGGTTTCTTTATCTTTCTGATAATCTCACCTTCTCCTGATACAAGAGCTACACGGAGGTTGGTGCCTCCGATATCAATTCCTATGGCAAATTTCTTGGGCATAATTTTATTTGAGGATCAATCCTGAAGTGAAGAAATATTATCACAAAATATGATTTTGAGTAAAGAAAACATGTAAGACAACAGGCATGCTGCCAGCGGAAAATGTTACAAATGTCTTTAACTTATGCCATTGCTTGACAAAAAGCAGGTTTTCAGGTCAAATTAAGCTGTATGGGAAGACCTGTGTATATTTTATTTATTTGCCTTTTTGTAAATCTTTTTGCACCTCTCTCTGCATTCGCAGGGGATTTAAAGGTTAAAGAAGAAGTTGTTTTAAACAACCCTGCTTGGAAAAATCTTCATAAAATAGATGCCTCTTTAATCGTATCATATAATAATTTAAATGAAACAGCTTCAACAGATAAAGCAGAGGTAATTTCAAATGATCCTGTTCAGGAAAATATCCGGGAAATAAATACCCCCTCAAGCGCATCATATAATAATTCAAACAAAATAGCTTCAAAGGCAGTTGAAAGAAATATTGGCCTTTTCAGCATTAGGATCAAAGATAAGTTTTCGTTATGGCTTGGCAGGTCAGGACAATATATTGATCTGATGCAGGATATCCTCAGGAAAAAAGATATTCCCGAGGATATCGTTTTTCTTTCTTTGATAGAAAGCGGATTTAATCCTAATGCTTATTCAATTGCGAGTGCAGTCGGCCCCTGGCAGTTTATCGCTTCTACAGCAAAAAGATACGGCCTTGAAATAAACTGGTGGAAAGACGAGAGGAGAGATCCTGTAAAGTCTACAGAGGCTGCTGCTGATTATCTTAAAGATCTTTACGGTATGTTCGGCTCATGGAATCTTGCAATGGCAGCTTATAATGCCGGCGAGGGAAGAATCATGAGGGCTATGAAAAAAAGCAAAAAAGTTGATTACTGGGGACTTCTTGACACAAAACATATCAGGACTGAGACTAAAGAATATGTCCCCAAATTTATTGCAGCAAGTCTGATCGCAACCAATCCAAAGGAATTCGGGTTTGAAGAGATAGAATATCACCCTCCACTAAGCTTTGATGAGGTGCAAATAGAAACACCTATCGATCTTTCTGTTGCTGCAGACTGTGCAGATACAACCATTGATGAGATAAAAAAACTCAATCCTGAATTAAGAAGATGGTGCACTCCTCCTGATGCTCAAGCTTACCTGCTTAAGATCCCTGCGGGAACTAAAGATAGCTTCATCGAGAAATTATCATCTGTCCCTGAAGAGGAAAGATTTACCATAGACAGATATGCTATCAGGAAAGGCGATACTTTTAAGTCGATTGCAAAAAAAACAGGGGTCCCTGTGCAGGCAATCTTATCGCTAAATTCAATGGAAAAGGTTATGCCGCTAAAAGCAGGCTCTAGCCTTTATCTCCCTCCTAAAGGTTTATATACTCTTGACAGGGATGATAAAGCTCTTGCTAAAAAGGCCTCTTACACAAGAAATAAGCGTAGCAAAGCCCCTTTGAAAGCAAAAAAGAAAGCAAAACAAAAGACTGCCTTCAACCATGATAATATCCAGAGGAAGGGTTAAGAAATTACTAACCTTCTTTTTTCTCCCCGGTTTTAGCTTCAGCTTCAGAAAAATATGGTGACGCTGGAAATTTTTCGATCAATTCTTTATATTTGGCTTCTGCCTCGGTTTTCTTGCCATTTTTTTCCAGAATCCTGCCTGACTCTATAAGTGCTAAATCCTTATAAATATTTCCTTCTGCTTTATATAAAGAGTCGAAGATTTTCAACGCATCTTCTGTTTTTCCGGTCTTAAGGTATATGTTGGCCATCTTTTGATAAACAAGCGGCATTATGTTCTTTTCACCAGGATATTTTTTTGTAAAATCATTAAGTGTTTTTAGTGCTTCATCGTATTTTTCGAGCTCATAATAAGAATTTGCAATATAAAAAAGCCGGGTTGGAGAATTATTCTTGTCGTAAGCTTTTTCAAACAAGTCTACTGCCTGCTGGAATTGTTCCTGTTTTGACAAAGGTTTTTGCTGATACAAATTGTAATAATATTTATATGCTGAGTATTCTAATTGTCTGGATTTTTCTTTTGTAGAGTATCTATACAGGAAAAAAGCCGTTATCCCTACAACAATAATTAATACTATTGCGCTATATGTAACAACTGTTTTCTGCCTGTTTTTAATAGAGGTCCTTATGTCTGATAATCTGTCTTTGACCCCAGCTTCTGTTTCAACCGACTTTTTCTTTATCTTTTTCTTAATAACCGTTGGCATTAAGACCTCCTGGATATTTTATCTACAAGAATTTTAGAATTTTCAAAAATAGAATCGATCCTGTTTTCATCTATTCCGGCAGCAAGAAGTATCTGCCTTGCTGTTTCTTTGGTTATTAGATCTGAAGGGCTATGGCTGTCTGTATTAATACATAGAAGTGTTCCAAATCGTATAGCTTCCCTGGCAACATAACCATTGCATAATGAATGGCCTTTTCGAGCTGTAATTTCAAGCAATACATTCTTTTCTTTTGCCAGCAACAGATCCTCTGTTGAGATCAAGCCGGGATGAGCAAGAATGTCAGCACCTGCATTTATAGCAGCTCTATTCGTGCCTTTCATTACCGGCTCAACAATAGTTTCTCCGTGCACTACAACAATTTTAGCGCCTAATTTTCTGGCCTCCCTGACAAGGTCCGGTATAAGTTCCGGAGGTGCATGAGTTATCTCGGCTCCGGGGAAAACATTTATCTTGGAAATTGTCTGGATCTTTTCGAGAGCCTTTACTATCCGTGGTATTACAAAATCTATATTCGAAGAATCAACGTGATCAGTTATTGCTAAAGCAGTATATCCGCAGGCCTCTGCCCTTCGTATAAGCTCAAAGGGTATCAGTTCTCCATCGCTGAAAATAGTGTGAGTATGTAAATCAATCATCTTACAAAGATACTAAAAGAGATCAAAAAATGTAAAGCCACTCATAAGATATCTGCTGTTCACCCAAATAACTCATAACCATGATAATAACGAAAATACATAGTATTTATTCTCCTAGTCGGATTCACCAAGACAAAAAATATTTGTGGATTTCTCGATCTATGATCAAAAATTAAAATCCACGGCCTGTGAAGTTTTTTTTCCAGACAAATATAAGAATAAGACTGCGACGTTTGGCAATGTATAAATGCCTTTAGTCGGAATGTCGCTCAATAAGGACGTTTGCTGTGGTACTGCTGAGAACTTGCCTGTGAGGTTCAATAATCTGCGGATTACAGAGCACTGTGTCATTTTGTCTGAAGTGTTAGATTCTATACATTCAAGCATTTCTTTGCACCGAGCAAGCTGTGAATTAAGTGAGTTAAATACTTTTTAGTTTCAACATAACAAATTCTGTCCTCATAATTTTTCACCTTTTTTGGGCAGTTTCCTGTAAAATTCATAGCTGGTAATGCATGCTGACAAATATACACTTTATAAACATGTACTAAATGATTGTTAGTAATGTTGAGTTGCTCAAGAATTCATCAAATTTCAGTGCAATTCATGAGTCTGGCTTTATTAATTGCAGTAGAAAGAACAAAGATAATACATGTAACTATTTGATAATAAAGAATAAATACATGGATTGTCTGGGCGAAGGAGTCAAGGCCATTAAGTTCTTTGAAATATCCTATGCGTATCTTTGTCGTTGTATTTGAGTTCTGTTTTTTAAAAAAACTAGGCTGAATAATGATTTCCTTATGAAAAAACATATAAATAAGCCAATAATGTGTTTCATTGTATAATCGCATGAATTTAATATTTCACGAATTTTTTGATTATGTTCCACGTGGAACAATTATAAAACATGCTATAATACTGACAATTATTTATGGGTAAAATAATAGCTATAGCAAATCAAAAGGGTGGAGTAGGCAAAACAACTACCGCAATAAACCTTGCAGCCTCTCTTGCTCTCTCCGGGGAAAATATTCTGCTCATTGATATTGACCCCCAGGGAAATACAACTTCAGGGCTTGGAATTTCAAGAGATGACCTTGACAAGACACTGTACAATGTTCTTGCTGGAAGATACCCAATCAAGGATGCTGTATTAAAAACAGTTGTAGAATATCTTGAGATCGTACCATCCAATATTGATTTATTAGGGGCAGAAATTGAGCTTGTGGGCAGAGATAGGAGAGAATACATACTTTCGGAAGTACTATCGGAAGTAGCAAGCAATTACCGATATATACTTATCGATTGTCCTCCTTCTCTCGGTATCTTAACACTAAATGCGCTTGTTGCAGCTGAATCAGTTATTGTTCCGGTGCAATGTGAATATTATGCGCTTGAAGGCCTCAGTCTATTAACAAGAACTCTCCGGCTTGTCAGGGGAGCATTTAATCCAACATTAGATATTGAAGGAATTATATTAACAATGTATGATACCAGAAACAGCCTTTCCCATCAGGTTGTTTCAGAGATTCGTAAACATTTTGGAGATAAAGTCTATCAGACAATGATACCCAGAAATGTTTCTCTGGGAGAAGCGCCGAGTCATGGCAAGCCTGCTCTCCTTTATGATATCAAATCGCGCGGAGCGCAGAGTTATCTGTCTTTGGCAAAGGAGATATTAAGTGAAGACAGCATTAGGTAAAGGGCTTGATGCTCTTATCCCTGAGAAAGGGGATGAGATCCTATATCTTGATATAGAAAGAATACGCCCTGGCACACAGCAGCCACGTAAGTATTTTGATGAAAAGGCTTTAAAAGAGCTTTCGGCTTCCATTAAAGAAAAGGGTGTCCTCCAGCCCATAATAGTCGGGAGAACAGGAGATGGTACCTTTAATCTCATAACCGGCGAGCGAAGGTGGAGAGCTTCGATCCTGGCCGGACTTAAAAAAATACCTGCTTTAATAAAAAATGTTGCATCCAAAGATTCTCTTGAGATTGCTTTAATTGAAAATATCCAGAGAGAAGACCTCAACCCTATTGAAACTGCAGAGGCATTCCATAAATTAATTGCAGATTTTAATCTTACACAGGAAGAACTGTCAGATAAGGTTGGAAAAGAAAGAGCAACTATTGCCAATTATCTCAGGCTCCTTAAATTACCTGATGAAATTAAAAATTTATTGTATAATGGTTCGCTAAGTATGGGACATGCCCGTGCCATTTTGTCTATAGAGGGCCGTTCTAGTCAGATAGAAGCTGCAAGAAAAATTATTAGAAGCGGGTTTAGTGTAAGAGAAGCGGAAAAATTATCAAAGAAAAGCTTGAAGCCCTCTAAAACAAAGGTTGTTAAAGATGCGCAAATAGCTTCACTTGAAGATAAATTGATCAAACACTTAGGAACAAAGGTCCGCCTTATACATAAAGGTAAAAAAGGTGGTAAAATGGAAATCGAATACTATTCTCTCGAAGAATTAGACAGGCTGTTGGAGATCTTATTAGGATGAAAAATATATTAATTACAGGATTGCCCGGAGCAGGCAAAACAACGATAATAGTTAAACTCTCCGAAATTTTTAAGGAGTTCAATCCAGCCGGATTTTATACAGCAGAGATCATTGAAGAAGGCGTTAGAACAGGTTTTGAACTCGTAAGCTTAAATGGTGAGAACAAGACTCTTGCGCATATTAATATCAAATCCAAGTACAGTGTTGGAAAGTATAAAATTGACTTGAAAAGCTTCGAACCTTTTGTTGAAAACATTTTCTTAAGAGAGAAGAAGACAGGACTCTTTATTATTGATGAAATAGGCAAAATGGAATGTATGTCAAAAAAGTTTTCGAAACTTGTCCTCACTCTGCTTGACTCAGACAAGCCGGTCATTGCCTCGATCTCAGAAAAAGGGGTCGGCATATTCAATGATATAAAGAAACGTAATGATATTAAACTCATAGATATAACCCATTTTAACCGCGAAATGAAAATGAAAGAATTAACTATGGCGATCAGGGATATTTTAATTGAGTAATCGGTATCCTTAACAAACTGTCTATCGTGGTAAATAAAGTAAAAACAGGATTGGATATAATTGAAAGATCCTGGCCAAAGAGCCTCAGAACTACCAACATCGGACTTCTTGTTCACCCTGCCTCAATAAATAACACGCTTGAACATGCTTCAGAAATATTTTCAAGATCAAAAGGTTGTAGATTAAAGGCATTATTCGGTCCTCAACATGGAATAAAAGGCGAAACACAGGACAACATGATAGAGTGGAGGGGTTTCAGAGACAGAGGATCAGGGCTTCCCGTCTATAGTCTTTATGGAAAAACACGCAAACCAACAGTTGCCATGCTTACAGACATTGATGTTATGGTGATCGACCTTCAGGATGTTGGCTCCCGATATTACACATTCATATGGACAATGTCTCTCGTAATGCAGGCATGTCTTGAACAGAAAAAAACCGTGGTTGTCCTTGACAGGCCAAATCCGATAAACGGCCGCCAGATCGAGGGATCGGTTTTAAAACCTGAATATTCATCTTTTGTAGGGCTTCACCCTCTTCCAGTCAGACATGGGATGACCATAGGAGAAATAGCTCTATACCTGAAGGATAAAATTTATCCATCTCTTGCGCTTCATGTGATTGCGATGAAGGGATGGAAAAGAGATATGTGGTTTGATAAAACCGGACTGCATTGGGTCTTCCCGTCTCCAAATATTCCTTCTGTTGAATCAGCAGCTGTTTATCCGGGCATGTGCCTTCTTGAGGGTACTAACTTAAGTGAAGGCAGAGGAACTACCCGTCCATTCGAAATCTTTGGTGCACCGTTTATAAACCCTGCAACATTAGTAAGAAGACTGAATGAATTCAGGCTTAGCGGGGTGATTTTTCGTTCTCTTTTTTTCGAGCCATGTTTTCAGAAGCACAAAGGAAAATTATGCGGAGGTGCACAGATACATATTACTAACAGATTGAAATTTAAACCATTTAAAACAGCAGTTGCGATTTTGAAGACCGTACATGATTCTTACCCTGAAAATTTTAGATGGAAGAATCCTCCTTACGAATATGAAAAAACATTGTTTCCTATTGACATCCTCGCAGGCACAGACAGACTACGAAAAGATATTGAAGGAGGAAGCAGTATTCAGAAGATGGAAGCCTGGTGGACAGACGAACTTAAAGAATTTGACAGAAAGATCAGGAGACAATATCTATTATATAGATGAAAAATATAAATATTTTTATTTTAGCTGCAGGATTAGGTGAGAGGCTCAAGCCTATCACCTCTTATCTGCCCAAGCCTTTACTGCCGATCCTCGGAAAGCCGGTTATTGAACATGTTATTGAAAGATTCTCTTCGTTACCTGTAAATCAAATCGGAATTAATATTCACCATAAAAATGAAATGTTTAAGTCATGGGCATCGAAAACCTCATGCGCTGAGAAGATCAGACTCTTTCATGAAGACCCTATCCTTGGTACAGGCGGTGCTTTAAAAAATGCCGGGGACATGCTGAAAGAATCCATTTTTATTGTTCACAACTCCGATATTATTTCAGATATTGATCTTAATACCCTTATAGAATCCCATATTTCATCAGGGAATATTGTTACTATAGCAGTTCATAATTATCCTAAACATAACAATGTCTGCATTGACAATGATGGAAATTTACTGGAGATTGGGAATTCAAAATCTTCTGCTAAGAAAAACCTTCTGCAGGTAGCTTTTACCGGTATTGCAATATATTCTCCTGAATTTCTTGATTTTCTGCCTGATGGTAATTCCAGTGTTGTTGATGCATGGATAAGTGTTATAACTAATGGCAAGATAGTGGGAACAGTTGATTTTACAGGATGCAAATGGACTGATATCGGCACTGTGGATGCTTATTCAGCTGCTGTTTTTGATGCATTAAAAAAAGATGGGGAGACAATATATATTCATGAATCCGTTAATTGTGGTGAAATAAAAATAGACGGTTATACAGTAATAGAAGAAGATGTTTTTTTTGAAGGCGCTGCAGACATAAATAATTGCATATTTCTTCAGGGATCGAAGATCAAGAAAAATGCATCC
>MHDW01000222.1:0-875 GCA_001803645.1 Nitrospirae bacterium GWC2_42_7
TAATCTTTTCAAAATCATTGAACTGTTGAAACTGGACAATATTAGACGGTATCTTAAATTCTTGATTAATATTTTGATAACAAAATATCATTAGTGGCAATAAACTCCATCCTAAACCATAAATAAACACCTTTCTAATGTTGGCAATATGCAGAAATCTGATCGGATATTTTGAATTAAGGAAGAAAATCACAACAACCTCGATTAAGGAAATACCAATATGAACAGCTAAACTATCTGACGAGAAAAAAATTGAGCCATACATCACAAAAACAGCAAATAGAACTATCATAATCACGATAGCTACAATAATGTCGCGAATCTCTTGGTGCGGGTTAATTTTATTTATATTCTGATCTATATCCATTGCTGTTTTATTACATCAATGTGCATTTGTTTAGTAGTCTACCGCTTGGGAGCGGGACATTTAAGAGGGCTTGTTGAAGGATGCTTGCACATTTCTCTCCAATCTTCATTAAATCCCTTATTAAAGTCTTTCCAATTACATTCTCCTAAGTTGATCATCCCATACCCCTGAGTAGTTCTGTAAATCGCGGTTTCTACAATTGGAAGATATGGCGCAGCCCAATTCATAATAGGAATCAAGGGAGCCCACCACGTTAGCCCCTCTGGGTCCACAAAGTTCACCGGATTATTTCCGACAACTCTATAGAGGTTTATATCTCTTTCTTCCTCAATCGGATCTCTTGTAGTCCATTTCCCAATCGAAGGATTATAATAGCGATAACCATAATATGTTAATCCAGTTTGCAAGTCATACTCTTTTGTCGAAAACATATACGGCTGATCGAGAAGTCCATACTTTTTCATTAATCTTCCAAAGGGATCATAAGCATAAGAAGCAACAACTGACT
>MHDW01000222.1:929-2055 GCA_001803645.1 Nitrospirae bacterium GWC2_42_7
ATTAAGATTTAGCAGTCCTCCAATTCCACCACCGAGGTCCTCTCCCCATGTGTATTCTCTCGTTACAAGATTATTGCCGTCCCTCTCCTGCAAAGGCAAAAAACCTGCCCTGATAAAGTTTACTTCACTTATAAGAACTCCGCTATCGTATTTTTTCTGTTTTGCCAAAAGGCTGAACCCGGAATACAAATACTCCGTCCTGTGAACAACTGAATTGCTATCCGTATACTCCGCAGTCTTCATCCTATTCTCAGCATCATAAGTCATGGTCATTTCATAACCTTCCGGTGTATAACCGGTAGTCATATTACCGTCATCATCATAAACAAAGGGCTGGTTCGGGTTTGTTGAGTTAATCGTCTGGTTCAGATTGTTCGGTGTATATGTAGTCGTCCCTTCAACAAAATTATCAATCGCCTCGCCATTTGTTATCGTCTCTTTGGACTTCAAATCAAGGTTGTTGTATTCATAGTTGAAGCTGTTGATTATCTGGCCTGTTGAGGTCTTGTTTATCACATCAGTCAGTCGCTTTAATGGATCATTGTACTGATACTCTGTTATGCTCCCGTTAGGACGTGTAAGGCTCTGAATAAGCGGATTGACGTCTGTATATCCATAGGTGAAGGTTGAGGTTGAAGGGTTGATATTGGTCAGCCTGCCGATTGCGTCATACACATAACTTATCGCCTGTCCGCCTTGCGGGATAAGGTCTGTTGTCTGTCCCAGCGCATTGTATCTCATTTCAATAGTATCATTGGCCCATGGGCCGTCAATAAAGCGCAGTCTGTTATTTGCATCATAGGTATATTCGTTATGCCCTATTCCGTCATCCGTCTTCCAGAGACGGTTGTAATCATCAGGCGTGAAGGTGACAGAAGGCGTGCTGTCGGAATAACTCATTGCAAGCAGATTGTGGTTTGCGTCATAGGTAAAGTTCTTTGTTATGTTCCTTGCGTTTTTAAAGGTCTTAACAAGCCCCATCTTGTCAGGCGTGTATTCTACATACTTGCCGTCTGTATATGTCTTTTTCTTTAAGAGATTATCAAGATTGTATTCAAATGTTGTCTCAACCGCAGGAGTTCTGTTTAAGTCTTTCAGTTTCTTCATATTGCCGTTGAGACAACAT
>MHDW01000222.1:2078-2341 GCA_001803645.1 Nitrospirae bacterium GWC2_42_7
TTGTCAAACCTGCCCTGTCTGTAATGCTGTCTATTATCTGTGTACAGCATGGAGAAGGGTTGATCGTCATAAACTTGGAGATCGGGGTAGTACCATCATAAACAGTGTCAGGATAAAGTACCTTTGTGACCTGATCAAGGTTGTTGTAATTGTATCCGAGTGTCAGGCCGGTTGCGTCTGTCTTTGTCCCTGCCCTGCCGGTTGTGTCATACGTAAAATGCGTAAGGGTATTGTTGCCTGTCTTGATATCTGTCAGGTTATGG
>MHDW01000222.1:2366-3161 GCA_001803645.1 Nitrospirae bacterium GWC2_42_7
TACCTTTGTTAATTGTCCATAAGAGTTATAAGTCAATTCAGATAAATTGGTGAGCCTGTCTGTTATGGTCTTAACATCATGCGTGTCGCCATTGTAGGTATAAGTTATTGTCCCAAGTCCGTTTGAGACTGTGTGTATGTCAATGTTGTTCGGATAATATGCGATGTTCAGAATGTTGTTTGTATTGTTCTTTGCGTCAGTATATGAAGTTATAAGACCGTTTGAGTTGTAGGAGTAATGCTCTGTGTGGGTTATTGGATTGCTGCCTGCATCAAGGCCGTGATAGTCGGTCTTTGTCTGCGGCTTCCCGTTTGAATCAAAGCTTCCATATTCAACATATCCTCCTTCAGGGTATACAATCTTGCTTATTAATCCCTTTGCTTTTGATCTGTCCAGATAGTGTTTGGTTTTAGCAGCGGTCATATAATTATTTGTATTTGCGTCAACATAGGCAACATAATCCCTCGGACTTACATACCATGTATAAGGGCCATAATAATAGTATTCTTCCTTGTCTTCTAAGGGGTTGGTTATTGTTATGCGGTAATAGTTGCCCATCGGCTGGTCAGGAGCAGGATAGAGGGCGGTATTCGTCAGACCGTCATCAGGTTCTATCTTGAATATCCAGGCGCCTTTGTCATTTGTGATGCTTTTTAAGTACGTTTGGTTGTCATGGGTGTTTGTTTCATAATCGTATTGCGCCCATATCCCGCCCATGTCAGTTGCTCTTGTGAGGTTGCCGTTTGTATATTCAAATGACGCATGACGGTTGAACTCGTCGTCAATGCGGGTCAC
>MHDW01000222.1:3174-4579 GCA_001803645.1 Nitrospirae bacterium GWC2_42_7
TATGTGAGGGTCATGGCCTTGCCGGTTGCATCAGTTATTGTTGTAAGCTGTCCATTTGAGTTATATCCGATTGTAAGTGACTGGTTATATGCATCTTTTATGCTGATCATATAGGGGTTTGTCAGGCTTGTGCCTGAGGGTATCTGATAGACATAAACTGTACCGTCAAGCAGTTTGAGTTCATAGCTGTTGTCAGCTATCTTTGTGAGGGTATTGAATATGCCGAAGGGATTGGTGTATGTACTGCCGTTTATTGTAAATACGTCTACTCTGCCGTCAGGCATGAAAACTGTCACATTCCCGCTTCCGTCAACTGTGAGATAGCCTCCATAGTTGAATTGCCATTTATTGCCAAAAGGAGCGTTGGAGACTACATCAGACTGTGTGTTGTAGCTTATTTGTATTTCTACTGATGGACCTATAGGAGGGTTGTACCACATGGGAATGTCCGTCACAAACAAGTTCATGTTTATCTTATTAACGCTCCAGACAGGCGAGCCTTTGGCACATGAACTGCCTGCATAGGCAGTTGTCGAAAAAGCGGTAATGAGTAAAACTGCGATTGTCAGCATCTCCCTGATCCCTGATTTTCTTATCTTCATCATTATGTCCCCCTCAAATAGTCTTATGAATTTATTAAAATTAAAATATTTCATTTTTAAGGTTATTGTTGCTGACCCTGACACGGGTCTCCTCCGTTATCACCCTCTGGTTTTGGACAGCCTATCTTTCCGTCACAGTTTTTATCAACTGTGTCTTCACAAGTTTCTGGTGCTCCGGGATAAACACTTGCATCATTATCATTGCAGTCGTCAGCAGGTGAATGGCAGGAGCCAATTGCATAATGACCATCCCCGTCTGCGTCTTGAACAGTTCTGACAACTAAAGTTACAGGAATTTTCTCGTTGCTTGCAATATTGATGTTTCCACTGTAAGTGCCTGCTGCTAATCCGCTGCTGTTAAAAGTCACCCTTGCTATGCCTGTTCCACCTGAAGCAAGACAGTAATACTCTGCAGAAGATCCGACTGTTCGAGTGTAAAAGCCTGACACCGAAGAAAGAAATATCCAAGACACATCACGGTTAATATTATAACAAACTGTGCAGGGGTTCGAATTTGTGACAGTAACGTCAATTGGTGTTATCGGGCAGCCAGGAGTTACAACTTTAGAAATACTGCCAGGAGAATAATCAAAACTTTGAGGAAGAATTGTTGCTGTGACGGGTTCATAAGAATCACCTGTTAAATCGGGATCGGGATCGGGCCATCTAAATTCAACATAATGTAACTGAATTGTATCATTATAAACACCCGGGGCAAGGTTTGCATTTCCGGCAATACTAACATTTATTGTTCCGGTTACACCATTTTTAAGAACAGTATAATATGTACCCATTAACCCTTG
>MHDW01000222.1:4597-7604 GCA_001803645.1 Nitrospirae bacterium GWC2_42_7
GCCAAGTGTCTGTGCCATTTCCTTCAGTGAAAGATGCAGTCGAAGAAGAACAACCAACTACTTGAGTTAGTGAAACTGCAAAGGTAAAACTTGGGAATAGAGAAAGAATTAATAAAATTGCTGTAATTAACACAAATAAACAAGTTGATCGCCTTTTTTTTCTTAGTCCTTCTTCCATATTCTTTTTAGAATAAATAAATTGCAATGAAATAGTTTTGATTATCAATTCCCAGAGATTACTGATCATTTTTTTAAATCCCCTTTTTCATTTGTGCAGTCCCAATCCTTTAAAATAATTGTTGCAGAGCAATGAAATAAAATATATAAGTCCACTACCAATTTCAAGAACTTTCTTGAAGTATGTTATTGGACCGTTGTTTTTTGAGATCATCACTGACACGGATTTCCTCCGTTATCAGCATCTGGTTTTGGACACCCTTCATCTTGAACACCATTACAATTATCATCAATGTTGTTACCGCATATTTCTACGAAATCTTCATCGGTCTCACCGTCACAGTCATTGTCTATTTGGTCACAGATCTCAGTTTGCGGTATAACTTCCCCTATACATGCTCCCCATTGATCGTTTGTGCATGTCTGGCTGCCGGAGGTGCAAATTCCAACGCCATCAGTTCCACCTGCCCCTGAGTAGCATGATTGAGTCTGCCCATCCGGACAATTACATCCTTCAGGCGTTGGAATATCAGAAGTAGTAGAATAACTATTTGTACCATTCGACTCATTTCGATAAACTGTCAGACCTTCTGGAATACCACCCAAGCATTCTTCACATTCACCATCACACAAATAGATCGACCCAATAGGAAAAGAATACTCTACGGCAGTACATCCTTCATAACAATGTCTAGAAGAATACGTCCATCTACAAGTAGTTGAATTATAAGTAGAGTTATGCTCAGTACTAATAGTACCCGATGCATAACATAAAGCATAAACAGAAGAGGAGAAACCCTGAAAAAACAGAAAGGTCAGAAATATTGTGGAAACCATAAACTTGAAAGAGGCAAAAGAGGACTGCCTGGTTTTTCTTATCCCTTCTTCCCCATTCTTTTTAGAACAAATAAATTGAAAAGAAATATTTTTTATTATCAATTTCCAGAGGTTGCTGATCATTTTATTAAATCCCCCTTTTTCCATTGTGCAACCCCGATCCTTTGAAAAAGATCCTTTACAGGGCAGTGAAGTTAAAATATATTTAATTCCTCTTCAATGTCAAGAACTTTTTTTGTAGTACCACAATAGAAATGTCCTATTCTTACCACAATAGGAATGTCTGGTTATGTATTTTACCTGATTTTCTTTCATAACTGACTTTTTTGGAAAAATAGGGCTTCGTTAAATGCCCTAAAATCGGTTTTCAAAAACAAACCCATATCTTGGTATCCATATTTATGCAGCCTGCGTCCACTTCTTTTTCTTCCATCCGTTGATGTTGAATTTCCTCCACGGGTGTTCTACGGAAGGCTTGCATGGCTTTTTCTTTCTGCTAATACGAGGCGGCTTCTTTAATTTTTCAGGTCTTTCAGTTATCTCTTTGAACTTCAAGATCGTTCCCTCATGTGTTATTGCCATCGTCCCGTTTATTCTCTCTTGTACAATGACCTTATCAGCTTTTACATTGTCTGTGATCTGATAAAGTTTCCCTTCGTATGCAATGGTAAAGTCGTTCCTTAATACCCTTTCTTCTTTAATGCATAGGATGCTGTCCAGATTCAGTCCCTTCGGTACAGGACGGTGGAGATCCGCTTTCTCGTTTGGTTTTACCGTAAATTTTCTGTTGTATTTCGGCAGGTATCCAGTTAAAAACCTGTTTGCCTCCTCCACTGTTTTTATCCCCTCTAATCTCATCTCCTTTACAACCCTGTCCTGAAATGTCCTGAACAGCCTCTCTATCCTGCCTTTTGCCTGCGGTGAATGCGCATGTTTGACCTTTACCTCAAGTTCCTTCATAGACCTCTGAAATTGACTTAAAAGCTCTTCATCATACATTAAAGTCTTTTTCCCGGGGGATTTATATGTCGTATGCTTATCAAGATACACGCTTGCAGGTATGCCGTATTTTTTTGAATACCTTTTAAAGCTGTCCATTGCCGGAATCGTGCCTTCATAGTCATAGAACCTTGCATATACTTTCCCTGTGGCATCGTCTATGTATCCCATAAGCACACATTTCGGTCCTCTGCCCTCAAACCAGTCATGATGAGAGCCATCTATCTGTACCATCTCCCCAAAACAAGGTCTTCGAGGCCTCCACTGTCGATGTTTCCTGCTCTTCCTTGCCCTCTCCCAGTCCCCTGAGCTTACCAGCCATCTTCTTAAGGTTTCATCATTGACGCTTAGCCCATCCAGCTCTAAAAGCTTCTCTGATGCCAGTGTCGGTCCAAAGCCTTCATACTTCTTGCGGTATAGCTCTATCGCTTTGTCCTTTATCTTTTTGGGCAGACTACTATTAGAGGGCTTCCCCCTGGCTTTGTTGATTACCCCGCTATCGCCTTCTTTCCTTACTTGCTTAATTATCCGCCTTATCTGCCGGTCACTTAAGGAAAGTACCTCTGCTGCATCTGCCTGTTTTAACTCTCTCTCAAGCACGTTGTGGATTACATGCAGTCGCTTTAACTCCCTCTGACTCATCTCGAATATGTCCTTTCCTGCCATCCTGCCTCCTTTTAAAAAGGGGCAGTTTAGCATCTCTTGGTTTAGGACATTTCTGTTGTGGTAAAAGCGGACATTTCTATTGTGGTATTACAGTTAAAAAATATTAAATATTTGTAAAAAGAATCTTTAGTATTTAAGATAAAAAAGATAAACATATCCATTGATTAGTTTAAAATTATTTCAGGAAAGAGTTTCGGAATGATCAGCGAATAATTTCAGTAGAGCCTTGTTCCATCCCTCAGGCCCGATGCCTTTAGCTTTTATCAGATTCGGCACATTAATTCTTTGTTCGTAGCTTCCATCAGGTTTTTGAACGATAACAGGATTA
>MHDW01000222.1:7623-7765 GCA_001803645.1 Nitrospirae bacterium GWC2_42_7
GTATGTCATTAGGGCTGTCGCCAAGAGCAATAGTCTGAATGCTTTTATATTCTTTTTTATAAAGCTCGGTCAGTATAGACACAGCCTTTCCTTTATTGCTGCTGCCTAGGATATGGAAAAACTTTCCTTGTGTAAACTTAAA
>MHDW01000222.1:7829-8062 GCA_001803645.1 Nitrospirae bacterium GWC2_42_7
GGCTCGTCAAAATTTCTTTCCTTTGACATTTTGGCTTCTTTCAGGCTCATTCCGGTTATTTTAGCAACTTCTTTTGCGGTCATATCCCCAAACCCGCTTAAATCAAAGCCTTCTGCCCGCAGTGCCTCTATTGCATTTCTTAGGTCAGAATAGTTCGCGCCAAGATTGATAACATAATATTCGCCTTCTTCTTTGACTGTGAATTGTGAACTCTGAATTGTGAACTTGAAGTA
>MHDW01000223.1:0-1471 GCA_001803645.1 Nitrospirae bacterium GWC2_42_7
AAGATTTCCCTGAACTCTGTTCCTTGTCTATGATAATCAGATCAGGCCTGTCCTCGGGCCTGTATGTCAGATTGTGTATGTCCTTAAATTTAGATAATGACATGGTTTTTGACACAAGAACTTTTTCGTATTCTTTACTGAGCGCATCAGGGCCTATATAGAATATTTTAGTCATTTATTCCGCAGCATTTTTTGTATTTTTTCCCGCTCCCGCATGGGCATGGGTCATTACGCCCTGTTTTCTTCCCTTTTTTGACTGTCTGGACAGAGCCTCCGCCTTCACCCCTGTTATAGTTTATTCGGCTGGCCTGCCTGTTGTGGGATCTTATTGAAGCTTCCTGCTCTCTCTGTATCTGAATTTTAAAGATCCTTGTCACAGCCTCTGATGATATTCTGCCTGACAACTCTGCAAACATATCAAAAGCTTCTTTTTTGTATTCAACCAAAGGATCTCTCTGGCCATATCCCCTTAGCCCGATACCTTCCTTTAAATGATCCATTGCGAGAAGATGGTCTTTCCACTGGGAATCAATAACAGGGAGTAATATCATATTCTTCTCAATATATCTCATCATCTCGTTGCCGATATCTGCCTCTTTTTTGTCATATAATTCCCTGATCTCTTTGGAGAGCTTTTCCTTGAGAAGATCAACATCTCCTGGAATGTCTTCAACCGAAGCCGAGAAAAAACCGTATAAGGCATCTTTCAAACCTTTAATGTCCCAGTCTTCAATTGTTTTATCTTCAACACAGTATATCGAGATAATTTCATCAATAATATCATCACTCATTGATAAAATTTTGTCCTTGATGTTAGCTCCCTTCAGAATCTCTTTTCTATAGGCATATATCTCGGTCCGTTGCTTGTTCATTACATCATCATAATCAAGGAGGTGCTTCCTTATATCAAAATTCTGGGCTTCAACCTTTTTCTGCGCATTCTCGATAGCTTTGGATACAAGCCTGTTCTCGATAGGTACATCTTCTTCCATGCCGAGCTTTCCCATAAGGCCTGAGATCCTGTCAGAACCGAATATTCTCATCAGATCATCTTCCAGGGAAAGGTAAAAACGTGAGCCTCCAGGATCACCCTGTCTGCCTGAACGCCCCCTGAGCTGGTTGTCTATTCTTCTGGCCTCATGTCTTTCAGTACCGAGGATGAAGAGTCCACCAGCCTCAACTACCTTTCCTCTGTCACTGATGCAAATTTTCTCTGCTTCTGAAAGGGCTTTGTCCCAGTCTTCTTCTGAATGATCCGGCTTGTCGCTGACTAATTCGCGTGCAATGCCAACCGGATTCCCGCCAAGGATTATGTCCGTTCCCCTTCCGGCCATGTTTGTTGCAATTGTAACAGCACCGTCTCTCCCTGCCTGAGCTATTATCTCAGCTTCTCTTTCATGGTATTTTGCATTCAGGACTGAATGTTTGATACCTTTCTTTTTCAGCATACTGCTGAGGACCTCTGATTTTT
>MHDW01000223.1:1489-7810 GCA_001803645.1 Nitrospirae bacterium GWC2_42_7
GCTGGCCTTTCTTGTGCAGTTCCTCAATATCTTTTACTGCAGCATTGAATTTGCCTTTTTCTGTCTTGTAGATAACATCAGCAAAGTCCATTCTTATCATAGGCTTATTGGGTGGCATAACCAGAACATCGAGATTATATATCTTGCCGAATTCCGCTGCCTCGGTCTCTGCTGTACCGGTCATGCCTGCAAGCTTATTGTACATTCTGAAATAATTCTGAAATGTGATTGTAGCGAGGGTCTGGTTCTCGCTCTCTATCTTTACACCTTCCTTTGCTTCAACAGCCTGGTGCATACCGTCTGACCAGCGTCTTCCCGGCATCAGCCTTCCTGTAAACTCATCAACAATTAAGACCTCACCATCCTTAACAACATAATCAACATCTCTTTTGAAAAGTGAATGTGCCTTTAATCCCTGAAGAATATGGTGTACAAGGTCTATGTTTGCCGGGTCATAAAGATTCCCGGCTCCGAGCAACTGTTCTGCTTTTATATTGCCTTCCTCTGTAAGTATGACGGCCCGTGCCTTTTCATCAACAGTATAATCAATATCTTTCTTGAGCTTCGGGATGATCTTGTCGATCCTGTAGTATTTATCGGTAGATTCTTCAGAAGGGCCTGATATTATCAGGGGAGTCCGCGCCTCATCTATAAGTATGCTGTCAACTTCATCTACGATCGCATAGTTTAACTGGCGTTGAACAAACTGGGATATATCATACTTCATATTGTCACGCAGATAATCAAAGCCGAATTCGTTGTTTGTGCCGTAAGTAATATCCGAATTATATGCAGCCTGTCTCTGTTCGTCAGTAAGGCCGTGAACTATGACCCCTACGCTAAGTCCGAGGAAATTATAAAGAGCGCCCATCCACTGAGAATCTCTTTTGGCAAGATAGTCATTTACAGTGATTACATGAATGCCTTTGCCTTCAAGCGCATTGAGATAAACAGGCAGGGTTGCAACAAGGGTTTTCCCTTCACCGGTTTTCATCTCTGCTATCGTTCCCTCGTGCAGTACAATTCCGCCGAGGAGCTGGACATCAAAATGTCTCATGTTCAAAACTCGTTTTGAGGCCTCTCTTGCTGTTGCAAATGCCTCAGGAAGAATATCGTCGAGGGTCTCTCCGGCTTCGATACGTCTTTTGAATTCTTGGGTTTTATCTTTTAGCTGTGCATCCGAAAGACCGGAAATCTCAGGTTCAAAAGAGTTGATCTTCTCAACAAGAGGCAAAAGCCTTTTTATCTCGCGCTCATTTTTTGTGCCAATAAGTTTTTTTAGAATATTGAACATAGTAAATATTAAATTAATAGCCTCAATATTGCAAGAAACATGCTGAAAAATAATGAATATTAAGCGATTTTTAATTTTGACATAAGAAGCTTTATTGAGCATAATTAGACATGAAAAAAGCTTCCAGGCCCCTGATTTGTGTTACCTCAGGGACTTCAGGTTCTCCTAAAAAACCTGAACAGTATATCAAGGCAGTAGAAGAAGCCGGCGGGTCTGCAGAAATAATTATGCCGGGAGCTAACATAGTTAAAGCCTCATTGAAATATGACGGCCTTATAATCCCCGGAGGCGATGATATTGACCCTGTGCTTTACAATGAAAAGAAGGTTTTTGATATCAGGCAGGAAGATGAACAGAGGACTGTTTTTGAATTAATGCTCATGGCAGAAATGATTAAGAGAGGAAAGCCGGTTCTGGGTATCTGCTATGGCATGCAGCTCATAAACGTTTTTTTTAAAGGAACGCTATATCAGGATATCAGCTTAAGAACCGACAGATCGTTTGTTCACAATATGGGGATGCATGAGATAAATATACAAAAAAATCCGTTTCTGGAACAAGGCAGATATTCAGTGAATTCAACACACCATCAGGCAATAAAAGAACTTGGTGCAGGATTAAGACCTTTTGGATATGCTGAGGACGGAATTATGGAGGCCTTCTTTCTTGATAATTATGGTTTTCTGATGGGTGTCCAATGGCATCCTGAAAGAATGGAGAACAAAATATCCAAAAAGATCTTCGAGGTTTTTGTAGATGCATGCAAGAAGAACCTATAGTTCAAATTTTCTTATTGACAGAAAATAAAGTCCTTGCGAATACTATGTATTGTACGTTATAATGTACAATATTTAGAAATAATGCGAGGTGTAAAATGCAAAGATTAAAAATTGATCAAGATATCAAACCATTATCCGAGGTAAGGACAGGTATCGCAAACTTCATAAAGCAGGTTCATGACACAAAAAGACCTGTGATTATTACGCAGCATGGGAAAAGTGTTGCTGTTTTATTGGATGCTTATGAATATGAAGCAATTCAGGAGAAACTTGAGCTTTTGACAGATATTCAGGCATCCCTTAATCAACTCGAAAATGGACAGGGAATTGCCCATAAAGATGCAAAAGAAAAGGTTCTGAAGCGAATCAATAAATGAAAATTATCTGGTCGCCGTTGGCTATTGATAGAGCTTCAGAAATCGCTGAATATATAGCCCAGGACAAACCATCCGCAGCAGAAAAATGGATAAGCGCGGTATTTTCAAAAGTTGAGCAGCTAAAATCTTCTTATAAAATCGGCAGGGTTGTCCCTGAAATTAGAAACAACCAATTCAGAGAGCTGATTTACGGCAATTACCGCATCATTTATCGCATTGAAAAGAAACAAATATCAATTCTCACAATTCGTCACGGTAAGCAGATACTGCCAATAGATGAAATTTTGACATGACAACAGCTTCAAAATAGTGTAAGTTATATTTAATAATTAATTATGGGGATAGTCGAGCTTTATATGACTAATAGCTGAGGAATAAAATGGATATATCAAGGGCTTGTAAACTTTCAGACTTAAATTGGGGTGCATTACCTGATTTCCCTGCCAGACTTGATCGTTTAGGCATCTCTGTAGATAGAGTATCGGTAGAAATCTCTGATTACCCAGATTCAATCACATATTATACATTAGAAGAAGCAGCTCAAGATGTACATATAAAAGGTATTCCAACACGTTATAGAATACATATTTTTGGAAAGATCTCTAATGAGTCTTTTTCTTTGAGTGTTTCTCGTAATACAAACATACACGGTCAGAAATATCTTGATATAAATGCTACTGGTATTGAAAATTCAAAGTCTTTAGACTCCATGATGAATTTTCTTGGTTTAGAAGCAGATGAACCTATTACACTTCCTCCTCATCCTAAACGCAAGGCATTTATTGCTCATCGATTTGACACTAATGGTACGGATTGTTCCGATAAACTAGCTCGCTTTTTAGAATTAATTGGATTTAAAGTGGTTACAGGTAGAGCATATGCCCCTAAGTCTGTTGCTTCAAAAGTTAAAGATAGAATTGAGGAGCAGGCTATTATATTTGTCATTTTAACTCCTGGCGCTGATGATATATGGTTAACTCAGGAATCTATAATTGGAGAAGTTAAAGGAAAACCATTAATTATTATCAAAGAGAAAAGCGTTGAGTTTAAACCGGGAATTTTGGCTGATCATGAGTATATACCTTTTGATTTATCGAATATAGAAGTTGGTTTTCTTGCAATATTGGAAGGCTTAAGGGAATTAGGGTATCTCGAGTTTGATTAGATGAGTAGTAAGGCGGGGCAGAGCTTTCCTTTTGATGTCGAGGCAAGGCTGATAGAGGCAGCGTAAGAGTACTTCAACCGAAAGTCCTCTAATCTGACCGGATGGTTCTTGTGAGGATTATCAGGTTTATCTGAAAATTATTCCAGCGTGAAACCCTCCCATGTTTCGGGAAGAAGCTGAAAGTATATCGGACGGTGTCCAAACGTTCAAATCCTGACTTATACCTTTTAGATCACTTGCTATATATAACGTTATCCGTTATAATTTTAACATGATGACGATGTCAAAACGAAAGGAAGCCCTGTGATAAAATCGTTTTTTGACAAGGGCATAGAAGATATTTTCGACAGGAAAAATTCCAAAGAGGCGCGCCAGACCTGTCCGCAGCAAATCTGGCGGGTGGCACAACGAAAACTCGATCAACTCAATGGCGTTGTTTCCCTGGAATCATTGAAAATTCCACCTGGAAACTTTCTGGAATCCCTTAAGGATGATCGTAAGGGACAGCATAGCATACGGATCAATGATCAGTTCCGTGTTTGTTTTGTGTGGACAGATGATGGAGCGGAAAACGTCGCAATTACGGATTATCACTGAGCAAAAAAGGAGGCATTATATGATTCGCATACCTAAAAACGGTCCGCCAACGCATCCTGGTGAAATGCTGTTGGAGGAGTTTCTCAAACCACTGAAAATGACGCAAAGTGAGTTGGCAGATAAGCTTGGGGTTTCATATCCTCGTGTTAATGAGCTGATTCATGGTAAGCGGGGCATCACCCCTGACACTGCACTTCGCCTGGAAAAGCTTTTCGGCATGGAAGCTCAGTTTTGGCTTAATTTACAAGTGGCATGGGACCTATATCATTTAACTCACTCGTCAACTGCGAAGGAGATATATAAGATAAAGAGATTAGCTACTCTTGCTCACGTCTGAATACTACTAACGAGGTTTTGGTTTTTAAATGCGTAGTTAATATGCTCCACGTTAACATTTCTCCTGAAAATCTTTACTCTGGCTCCTTCTTGAATACCGTTTGTTAAGAGGTAATCATCAAAAGAATAAAACATAAAATCTTCCTTTTTTATATAATTGTGCATGAAGGTACATTACGCCATAAGTAAAGCTTTTTATGCTTCTATTGTCCTGGCAATTCTTTCTATGTTCTCCTGTTCATCCCAAAACAGGCTTGAAGGTCATGTTTATTACAGGTTGGCCAACAATCCAACAACCCTTGACCCTGCGCTTATAGTTGATGTCACTGGCGGTTATATATCAGCGAAGATATTTAACGGCCTTGTAAGGCTTGATGAAAACCTTAATGTTATTCCTGATATTGCAGAAAAATGGGAGATCAGGGACAATGGAAAAACCTATATATTTCATATAAGACATGGCGTTTATTTCTCTAATAAACGTGAAGTTACAGCATCTGACTTCAAGTATAGCTTTCAGAGGAACCTCTCGCCTGAAGGTAGATTCCCAAACACATGGGTATTCAGTAAGATCCTTGGGGCAAAAGATTATATGAATAAAAGGAAAGAAGATGTGTCAGGAATAGAAGTTCTTGATAAATATACTTTAAAGATAAGGCTGGAAGAGCAATTCTCTCCTTTTATATATCTCCTGACTATGACTCCTGCCTATGTTGTCCCTCGGGAAGAGGTCGAAAGAGCAGGCGCTGACTTCTCAGCTCATCCTGTTGGCACAGGTCCATTTATTGTGAAAGAATGGAAGCAGGGCAATGAACTGATACTTTCGAGAAACAAAGGATATTTTGCTGATAAAGTTAAAGTAAAAGGAATAGTCTACAGGATCATACCTGAGGACCTTACTGCTGTAACAGAATTCGAGATCGGCAATATTGATATGATCAGTATACCGGTATCAGAATATTCCAGATTTAAGGGATCTCCAAAGTGGAAGAATATGATCTCATCCGTCAAAGGCCTGAACACTTATTATCTAGGATTTAACTGCTCGAGACCGCCATTTAATAATATAAGACTTAGAAGAGCGGTTTCCTCTTCCATAGACAGAGATAAGATACTCAGGACATTTTATGAGGGAAGGGGGAGACTGGCAAAAGGACCTGTCCCGGATATTCTAAGAAAATGGGATCTGCCCTCAGTACAAAAATATGATCCTGTTGAAGCGCGTCGAATTATAGAAGAAGAGGGCATGAAAGGCAAAACAGTGAATTTCTATGTGACGCAGGGAGAAGATCAACTTGATATTGCAGAGATAATTCAATCTTATCTGAATAGCACCGGCCTGAATGTTAAGATAAAACAGCTTGAATGGAGCGCGTACAAATCAGCGATAAATAATGGTGAGGCTGATATTTTCTGGTTGAGCTGGTGGGCTGACTATCCTGACCCTGAGAATTTTCTCTTCCCTTTATTTCAGTCTTCAAACCATGGAGCTGGCGGAAACAGAACAATGTATACCAGCAAAGAAGCTGACAAGTTTATAGAGACAGGCCGGAGGACATTGCTTCCTGAAGAGAGGAACAGATACTACCGGATGGCAGAGGAGATAATAATACAGGACGCTCCATGGGTTTTCTTCTGGCACAAGACAGACCTTACAATTAGGCAGCCAAACCTGAAAAGCTATAAAACATATCCGATATACAGCATGGATAAAGGAACTGAGGTCTCGTTCTGAAGAATTATATACTCAAGAAAATAGCGTTTCTTATTCCG
>MHDW01000223.1:7833-8516 GCA_001803645.1 Nitrospirae bacterium GWC2_42_7
GTGACCCTGTTTACAGTATGGTTGGAGAAAGGGCTGACAAAGAGACAATTGAGAAAATAAGGAAAGAAATAGGCGCTGACAGAAATGTTATGAGCCAGTATATAGGATATTTGGCTCTTTTAGTTAAGGGGGAGATGGGCAGGTCATACTATACAAACCGGAAGGTTTTTGAAGATATAACCGATAAATTTCCAAATACCCTTTATCTTGCTTTAGGGGCGATGATCATAGCTGTGCCTTTTGGAATTGTGCTCGGCTTTATATCAGCTCTAAAAAAGAACAAGCCTGCTGATTTATTTATAACCGGCATCTCTATCACAGGCCTCAGCGTCCCTGTGTTTTGGTCCGGCCTTGTGCTGATGCTTTTTTTTAGTCTTAAGCTGAAGCTCCTGCCGCCATCAGGTACAGGAGACATACAATATCTTCTTCTTCCTGCACTGACATTGTCGATACCGGCTGCTTCAACGCTGATCAGGGTGACGCGAGTGGCAGTACTGGATATCCTGAAGATGCCCTTTATCAGGACAGCAGAGGCTAAAGGCATTAAAAAAAATAGGATCAATTCTGTGCATGTTCTGAAAAATGCCTTAATTCCGGTTGTGACTGTCATCGGGCTTGAATTCGGCAGTTATTTGAATGGAGCTGTCCTTACAGAGACGATATTCGGCTGGGACGGCATCGGC
>MHDW01000223.1:8527-19063 GCA_001803645.1 Nitrospirae bacterium GWC2_42_7
GGTAATAATGGGATGCATAATCACAGGGACTATAGCTTTTGTTCTGATAAACCTCCTTGTTGATATCATATATTTCTATATTGACCCGAGAATAAGGATACATGGGACCAACAATTAAGATATCAGCAGGGATAATAATTATCACATTCATCCTTTCTCTGTTCTCTTCTTTTATAGTTCCATATGATCCGAACGCAATAGACCTTGACAAACTAAAGCAGCCGCCTTCTTTCAAGCATATTTTCGGGACCGACAATAAGGGAAGGGACATCTTTGCGCGGATACTCTACGGGGGGAAGATATCTATAAGCGTAGCAGTCTTCGCAGCTCTGTTTTCCATGAGCATCGGTCTTGTGGCTGGATTGCTTTCAGGTTATTTTGGCGGAAAAACTGATACAACTATCATGGCTGTAGTTGACCTTCTGCTTGCATTTCCGGCATTGCTCCTGGCAATAGGGGTGTCTGTAATCTTCTCTCCCGGGATCTTTACAGTAATGACTGCGCTCTCAGCAGTCGGATGGGCATCTTTTGCAAGACTTGTCAGGGGGCAGGTACTCTCTCTTCGGGAATCATCCTTTGTTGAAGCTGCAAAGGCGATAGGATGTAATAATGTGAGGATACTATTTGTCCATATACTGCCACAATGCATACCACTTGCTCTTGTCATGGCAGGGATGCGACTAGGCGGGTACGTACTTACAGAAGCTGCCCTGAGTTTCCTTGGCCTTGGAGTTCAACCTCCGACTGCAACGTGGGGTTCAATGATAAGCACCAGCAGGATATTTATAAGTTCTGCGCCCTGGATGGTAATTTTCCCGGGACTTATGATAGCAGTGACAGCTCTGAGCTTTAATCTTCTCGGAGATGGGCTGAAAAAAAGATATGACAGCAATAAAGAAAGCAGGTTTTCTTAAAAAAATATCAGGAAGCCTGATCCTCATTTTTTTTCTGAAAGATACTTGTTGAGTTTTTCCCTTAAATTTGCTACCCGGAAAGGTTTTGTCAAATAGTCGTCACAGCCTGCTTCCCGTGCCATCTTCTCGTCATATTTTGCTGTGCGTGCTGTTATCGCAATTATAGGTATGTCTTTCAACATTTTATTGCCCTTGATTATTTTTGTGGCCTCATATCCGTTGATCCTGGGGATCATTATGTCCATGATGATGAGATCAGGTATGTGCTCAAAAGCCATACGTACTGCTTCATCCCCGTCGGTTGCAAAGATCAGTTCGTGGGTCCTTTCACCTATTGAAAGAGCTATTATTTCCCTGCTGGTGCTTTCATCTTCAACAACTAAAATTTTCTTTTTATTCATTTTAATTCTCCTTTTCCATGTTCATTTCCTGCATTGGCAATCGTATATTTATGGATACACCGTCTTCTGAAAGATTTTCTAGAAAAAAAGTGCCCCCATGACTTTCAATTATATCACGCGCCAGACTGATATTCACATTGGCCTGTCTTAGATCCATTATGGCAGGCGAACCGTTGTCTCTCCCGCCGCATTCTATATGTTCAAATGTAGTACTGTTCATGATCTTGCCCTGATTTCTGGTGTTAATTATTACATCGCCTTTGTCTTTGTCAATATCAGTGTAAATGAAAAGATCGCTTTTGGGATACGCATATCTTATCTGATTATGAAGTATGTTAAAAAGCACGCACTGAAGGAGCTGTTTGTCTGCGCATATAATTAAGGATATCTTTCCGCTATTATCCAGAAGCCCCTCTTTGATAACCTTTATATCTTTTTTCTTTATATCTTCGCTGAACTCTATTAAAAGGCCGTCAACAAGAGTATTAAGTTGGAATTCGCTTCTGACTAAAGCTATCTTGTTGCGCAGTCTTATGGGATTGACTGGCAGTGTGAATTTGAAGGTGCTTCCTCCTCCTGGTGTTTTTTCATGCCAGACCTTACCCCAGTGAAGCTCTACGATCTCTTTTACGGTTGAAAGGCCGATCCCGGCCCCGTAAGGATAATATCTGTTGTCAGGGTCCTTTCCCCTGTAGAACCTTTCAAAAATATGAGATATATCTTCATCAGGTATGCCAGGACCATTGTCAGCAATTGTAAAAATAACCACCTGATTGCTGAATATGATATGCGGGAAATGTTTATCAAGTGAGGAATCTGTTTCAATATCCTCGGATATCATTATTGATCCGCCCTCTTGTGTGAATTTCAGGGAGTTTCCGATAATATTCAAAAGAACCCTTTCGATCTTCTCCCTGTCAGCAAGAATTTCAGGGAGTTTCTTTGTCTTTTGCGAAGAATGGACAATTTTTATTTTTTTCATTTTTGCGGCAGGCTTTAACTGATCTATTATATTCATTGAAATAGCCGGGGGATCTATCCGTTCAATGTTCAGTGAACATCTTCCGGACTGAATTTTAGACAGATCGAGGAGATTGTCAATAAGTGCGAGAAGGTCATGGCTCTTTAATAACATTTTGTTAAGGAATTCCGTCTGTTTTTTGTTTAGGCTTCCGGCCTCTCCTGCAAGTATGATATCCGTATATCCTATTATTCCGGTTAATGGGGTTTTAAGTTCATGGCTCATAACAGCCACAAAATCTTTCTGCAGTTCTTCAAGTTTTTTACATAGATCGAGTTCTTTCTGTTTCCGGTCCAGATCACTGCTGACAACTTTTAGTTTATGACTTAGATTATGCAAAGCCTGCCAGGCTTTGGACTTTCCTTCTGCAAACCATCCGCAGGCTGCTGACAGAAATATAAGTCCTGCGATATCGAGTGCCATGCGCCTTGAGTTAACGAAAGTCGTTCCTGAAACAATATAATCTGTAAATAGATAAGCAAGAACCATGAAAGGGCCCAAAACAAGGCTGAGACTGAAACTAGCCCTCATTGCTACCATTATTATCAGAAAGAAATAAAAAGTAAGCAGGCCGTTTTCGTAAAGGTTAGAAAAATATACAAGGGTTACCAGAAGCAGAATGTCTGTAAAGAGAAAGAAAGAGATAAAATGATGAATGTCCTTCTTTGCTCCCCCGGTATAAAGCAGATAAGAGACATAAATATTGTAAAGACATCCCAGGAATACAAAAAGATATAGCGTCTGCAGGTCTGTCTCGATGGAAGTATCCATGAAAAACCTGATAAAAGCAAAAATGGCAAGAACTACCCATCTTATAAGAGATACGATCCATTCAGTTGTTATTGCCTGTGAGATCTGGTCGTATTCAGTGCTCTTGTTTAGTTTTAATATCTTTTCCACAATAAAATACTAACACATGGATGGAACGAGGTAAAGATTAATTCGCGGCTTCTACGTAGTATTACTTAGATAATTATTTGACACAACTTTAAATTATAAGTTGTACTTCTTAAGTATCCGAAGTATATTAGTTTTTTGTATGTCTTTGAAATATAATATAGTAGTATTTGATAGGTTAAAGGAGAATAAACCTGATGGAAACAGTAGGTTGCTTATTTTTAGGGATAATTTTAGGTTTTATTGTCGCATGGTTTTTTGCTAAGGCACGTTCACAGGTTATGATTACAGGTCTTGAAAAAAGAGCAAGCTCTTCTGATGCGGTCAATAATGAACTAAGACAACAGGTCAACCAGAAAGATGCGGCATTAAATAATTTACAGAAAGATTTGGATGCTGAACGGGAACTTAAGGCAAAGTTCGAAGAATCACAAAAACATCTTAAGGAAGAAATAGAGCGTTTTAATGAGATCGAAAAACAACTAAAAGAAACCTTTAAATCTTTGTCTCTGGATGCTCTTACAAAAAACTCTGAAGAGTTTATGAAACTTGCTGAAGGGAAACTAAAGGAACAGACCATAGAAGGCAAGAAAGAGCTTGAAGGCAAAAAAGAGCTTATTGACCAGAACATTGAGACAATAGGAAAAACCCTTTCAGAGGTCCAGAGAAAGATAGAAGAAGTCGGAAAGGCCAGTGGTGAAAAGTTTTCAGAAGTTTCTACTCTTATTAAAAAGCATGAAGAGGTTACAGTTAAATTGAGAGACACTACCGACCATCTCAGACAGGCGCTTGCAAGTTCAAAAAAGCGCGGAGAATGGGGTGAAAGAATGGCAGAGGATGTTATCAGGCTTGTAGGAATGGTCGAAGGCATAAACTATATCAAGCAGAAAACACTGGAGCACGCATCAGGCAGGCCTGATTTTACTTTCCTTCTCCCGAATAAATTAAAGATAAACATGGATGTAAAATTTCCTTTGGATAACTACCAACACTATCTAGACGCACAGAATGAGCATGACAAAAAACGCTTTAGGGATGAACTTATGAAAAATACAAAGATAATGATCAGACAGGTAACCACCAGGGAATATATTAACCCTGCTGAAAATACAGTTGATTATGTTCTTATCTTCATTCCAAACGAGCAGATATACAGCTTTATAAACGAGTCTGATATAACAATAATGGACGAAGCGTTAAGGCAAAAGGTCATCTTATGCTCTCCGTTCACTCTTTATGCAGTTCTTGCTGTGATCAGGCAAGCAGTAGAAAACTTTAATCTGGAACAGACCGCATCAGAAATATTAGAACTCCTGTCAGAATTTTCGAAGCAATGGAATGCTTATAAGGACAAATTCAAACTTATGGGCGAAAAACTGGATGCTGCTAAAAAAGAATATGATGCTATTGTCACAACGAGAACAAATATGCTCGAGAGGCCTCTTAGGAAAATAGATGAATTAAGGAAGCAGAAAGCTATTGGGTTTGATGAAGAGATAAAGCTTGATGAAACTACACTTCTTTAAATATTGAATATATTTTGTCATGAGAAAAAAGAAGAAGTCATTTTTAAAAAGATTAATTTATCTCACTCTTATTGCATTAGCCGGTTTTATCGCTTTGCAGTTCATCTATCCTGATATATCGAAACTCAAAAAAGAGAATCCTAAAAAAACAGCTATGATGGAATATCGAGAAGAGGAATGGAAAGAAAAAGGGAAGAAAGGCGGAATTACCCAGAAATGGGTACCATACAGCCGGATATCACCCTTTATGACAAAAGCTGTACTTATAGGCGAGGATGATAAGTTCTGGCAGCATGAGGGTTTTGATTATACGGCGATGCAAAAGGCAATAGAAAAGGATATTAAAGCAAAGAAGTTCAAGCTCGGCGGCAGCACTATAAGCCAGCAGCTTGCCAAGAACCTGTTCCTTACCCCTTCAAAAAATCCTGTTAGGAAAGTACGCGAGGCAATTATTACATGGAGAATGGAGAGAGCCCTTTCAAAGAAAAGAATACTTGAAATATATCTCAATGTGGCAGAGTGGGGTGAGGGTATTTTTGGTATTGAAGCAGCCTCAAGGCATTACTACGGAATACCTGCCTCTTCTTTAAACGCGGAGCAGTCTGCAAGGCTCTCAGCTGTTTTGCCTAACCCACGCAGGTTTAATCCGCTCGGAGAACAGAAATATGTTGTTCGTCGAGCCGATCTTATTTACAGCATCATGGTCAAAAGAGGAATAGTTCCTCCTGAATTTGAGGAAATAAGCGAGGATAAGGAAACTGTCTCTCCACCTGAATCAGATTATGTTCCAATAAATGAAACAAAATCATCACAATAATTTTCTTCACAGCTAAAGTCAGAACTCTATGCCTTTTCTTGCCAGTATCTTCTTTTTGTAAGGATGTTTTACTTCTTTCATGAAAGTCAGATAATCAGCTTCGTCAGCAATTTTTGGAGTAAGGCCTCGTCCGGTCAGAACAAGTTCAAGGGAGCCGGGCTTTGATCTTATGAATTTAACAGCCTCATCCTCTGAGATAAGCCCTTCTGAGGCCATGCATAGAAATTCATCGAGGATAATAAGGTCATAGGTGTTTTCATGAAAAATCATATCCAGATCCGACAAGGCTTTCTTTGATGCCTTTTTTATGATGTTCCTGTCAGCAGTTGGATTGAAGAGGGGAGATTTGACACTGCGGAATATATGCACGTCAACGCCTATCTGCTTCAGAATATCAGTCTCGCCCTTTGAATTCTTTTCCTTGAAGAACTGTGCAAAAAAAACCCTGAAATTGCGGCTCTTTGCCCTTACAGCAAGACCTACAGCAGCAGTTGTTTTGCCTTTGCCGTTTCCGGTATATATGTGGATCAGCCCTTTTCTCATGGATATTATTAAGTGGAGCGGGCGACGGGATTCGAACCCGCGACTTCCAGCTTGGGAAGCTAACACTCTACCACTGAGTTACGCCCGCAGCAGTGTTTATAATAATCAAGCAATGTTTTATAAATCAAGGTGCATGGTGAATCTAAAGGAATAGATTTTAGAAATAATAAGTAGGATAATAGAATCACATGAAACTAACAGGAAAGATCAATGCCTCAGAGATCAAGAAGAAGATACTCTCAGATAAATACAATTCGATTGTGTTCTCGCTCAAGAAGAATTCCGAAATATATATTGTTGGTGGTTATATTCGGGACCTTCTGCTGGGGAAAAAAGATATTGACAGAGATTATGTGATAAGAGGGGACCCGGATGATTTTCTGAGAAAGCTCAGAAAAAAGACAGGCGGAAAAATCATATATCTCGGGAATAAGAATCTTTTTCGTTTAATGCTCAGCAACGGAACAGGTATGGATTTTACAAAAATGTATAAAGGAAAGATAGAAGAAGATCTATCTATGAGAGATTTTACGATAAATGCTATTGCATGGTCACCTGAAGCAGGGTTGATAGATATTTATAATGGAGTTGGCGATCTATCTGCTCGCATGATCAGAATGATAAGCAGGGATAATATTATGAATGACCCGGTAAGGATACTAAGGGCATATAGATTAGCCGGAGAAATGAATTCTGAAATTGAAGAAAATACTCGTAAGTCCCTAAAAGAATTCAAATTATTACTTAAGGATGCCAAAACTGAAAGAATAACTTTAGAGTTTTTTAAGGTACTTGCTATAAAAACCCCTGAAAACGCACTAAAAATGATGTTCAAGGACGGGATTATTGGCACAATAATTACCTTAAATAACAAGGTGATACAGTCCAAACTTAAAGAGATTAATAATATTCAGAAAATATTTAATGAAATACCTTTAAGATTTAGAATTAAGTTAGATAATGTTTTTTCACAGAATCTCACATACAGAGGTCTAATTAGCCTTGAAATCCTTTTATCCGGACTGCCTGAGAATATGTTTTCAATGAGTTCAAGAATTACCAAAAGGATAAAAATAATCGATAAGGCATGCAAAACACTTCAAAAGAACAAAGGGCAAATCGATAATGCAAGACTCTTCGATGCATTTATCGCTGCCAGGGATGCTTACCTGGATCTACTAATAATTAAAAATATTACCGGCAGAATAAAAGATGCTGAGAGATTTACTTTAATAATGAAGAAGGGGATCACAAGCACAAAGGAAATAATTATGGGAATAAATAATATTCAAAACAAAGAAATTATCGGTCAAATAATAGAAAAAATGAGAAGGGCAGAGTTCTTAGGAGAAATTAAGAGCAAGGCAAGCGCCAGGAAGTACTTACATGACATTACATCTGATTTAACATAATATATCGAATAAGGCATCCATGATTATCACATTAACAGAGCTGACAATTTATGTCAAGAACTTTATTTCGGGATTTGATGAATTTGAGTGGAAATTCAACTGGCGTGAGAATCCATATCTATTCCGTGATACGCTTATCCGGTTGCTCAATTCTCCTAAATTAGAGTTTAAAGAACTCACAGAAAAATCGGCGTAATTTCTCATTCAATACAATATATGTCCTGCATGCAGCACTGGCAAAGGATACCTCCCTTTATTCATGGTGCCTAATGCTCGGGTCCTTTCTACCAATTCATTTTTCTCGTTATAGAATTTTATAGACATAAGGAATCTGCATTGGTCTGTCTTAAGACTTTTCATAAATTCTTCAGCTTTCGACCAATATGCTTCCCACTTAAGCGGCAGTTGTTCTAATGGCTTGAGATAAAAGTTGCTCAAGGTACAATCTGCCCACTTAGGACTTTCATCACTCTCTAAACCATAACCAATACAAATCATATTAATTTTGACCGATGAAGTTGGTTCGCTATTTTCAAGAAAAACAGAATACTCAAACGCTATCGGTGATGTGCGGTCTACATGGTTTTTTTGAGATTCGCCGAGTAATTGCAATGCCACACGCTTCATTGGAACTTTATCCGTAGATTGCTTAGAATGCTTCTCGGTTGTTAAAGCATTTATTTGACCCTCAATTGCTTCTAGTTGTTTACTGTCTTTATTATTTGCAGAAGATTTGGCATACGTTAATAATTCCCTTGTTATATCCAAAACTCTGTCAAATTTCTCGTTTGCTTTCACCTCTGCTATTTTCTGTTCCGTATTTTTTCTCATGTTAAGACCAATCCCTGTATAAGTATAAAAAGTCAGGATACTGATAAAAAAAATCCAGCCAATTACCTTCCATTTGCCTGATAATTTTTCGCTAAGGATCGCTGTGATTAACAATAGGATGCCCCCAGATATCCAAAAGGCAATTTCCATATCGTAATTAGCAGGGCTGACCGCTGAAACAAATTGCATCCAGCGTAAGGATATTGATTTCCACATAGGATAAGTTTATTCAAATTCTCACCTTGAGTCAAATATATAATCCCGCTTTATTTTTTACATTAACTATTTGCTTTTAGTTGTCTAATTTGTTCTCAAAAGGGCAGGGCAGACAACACGTTAAGAGACCTTATTTTCTCTATAACTCTGTTCATTTAGCAATTTAAACACCAGAAAATGAAAATATAATATAATAAAAGCCGTGATAATAGACAAAAAAAGAGAACTTGGTCAATTTTTTACTCCAAAAGGAGTTGCCGACTTTATGGCAACCTTTTTTTTCGATCAGCGGAGAACTGTTAATCTATTAGATGCAGGTGCAGGAACCGGGATACTAACTAAATCATTTATAAATCGTCTTTGTCTTTCACAAAACAGGCCAGAGCAAATAAAAGTTACAGCTTACGAGATTGATTCAATCCTGATTCCACAATTAATGGAAACAATGTCTGAATGTAAACGCATTTGCGAAGATATAGGTATTTCTTTTAAGGCTGAAATACGAAGAAAAGATTTTGTTGAGGATGCTGTTCGTCTTATACGGAAAAATGGGGCAACACCTATTGATTTGAAATTTAATGCTGCTATTGTGAACCCACCTTACAAAAAGATAAAAAGTAACTCGAAATCACGCTTGTTATTGCAGTCAATTGGCATAGAAACAAGCAATCTTTATACAGCTTTTTTATCTCTTATAGTCAGACTCCTAAACAAAAACGGCGAACTTGTTGCTATAACGCCACGCAGTTTTTGTAACGGCCCTTATTTCAAATCTTTTAGGTCAGATTTTCTCAACAGTATGTCACTGCAACGTATTCACGTTTATGAATCCCGAGCTGCTGCCTTTAAAGATTCCGAAGTCCTACAGGAGAATATAATATTCCATGCAGTTAAAGAATATACCCAACCTGACCGCGTAATTATTTCAAACAGTTTAGGGAAACCCGATGCCTCCGTTTCTATGCATGAAGTTAAATATACAGATGTTGTCGCTTCCTCTGACGCAGATCAATTTATCCACTTGGTTCTTAACGAATTGAACATCAAAGCAAAAAAGCTTATGAAGCGACTCACGACATCTTTGATGGAGCTTGGATTAAACGTGTCAACCGGAAGGGTCGTAGACTTCAGGGCAGAATCTTTTTTACGCAAAACTTGTCACAACAACACTGTACCGCTTATCTATCCTTGTCATTTTAACGGTGGTTATGTCTGTTGGCCTAAAATTGACAGTCGCAAACCAAATGCTATAGTTGACAGTGCTCAAACACATCAATTACTTGTACCATCCGGCACTTATGTCCTAGTTAAACGATTCTCAGCCAAGGAAGAAAAGCGCCGTATTGTTGCATGTATCTATAATCATAAAAAAATAAATGCTCCATTTGTTGGATTTGAGAATCATTTGAATTATTTTCATAATAAAGGTAATGGTATTCCATTAAAATTAGCAAAGGGCCTTGCTGTATTTCTTAATTCAACAATTGTTGATACATACTTTCGTCAATTTAGTGGACATACCCAAGTAAATGCTACTGATCTTAAAAGTTTAAAATATCCAAATAAAGCAACCCTGGAGAAGTTAGGCGACTTAATCAATCTTTCAGGATGGAACCAAGACAATATAGATAATTTGGTAAAAATGGAGGTTTTTGATGGTCAAGAAAAACATAAAGACAGCTCAAAAAAAACCGCTTAAATTAATTGAGGCTATAGAAATTCTTAAAGCATTGGGTTTTTCAACAAAACAAACCAATGATGTTGCTGGTTATACGCTTCTTGCACTTGCAGACCTTAAGCCTTCAATGTCATGGAGTGAAGCAACAGCTCCATATCGAGGCATTACACCAATAATCAATTTTGTACAAAATGCTTACGATCTCACATATGCACCTAATACGCGTGAAACTATTAGAGATGAAGCGGTGAAATTTTTTGCCGAATCCGGTATGTTACTT
>MHDW01000223.1:19108-20787 GCA_001803645.1 Nitrospirae bacterium GWC2_42_7
GTGGAAAAACTGTTTATCAAATTGAAAAACATGCCTTAGAGCTTATTCGATCTTTCGGAAGTCGTGAATGGGACGCTAAACTGATTAAATATCTAGACAGCCGCAAGCATATACGTAAGGAGTTGGAGCGTGAACGTATTATGTCTCGTATCCCTGTAAAGCTACCATCTGGCGGAACTGTACTCCTTTCTCCTGGCGGACAAAATCCACTAATAAAATTAGTAATTGAGGAATTCTGTTCATTATTTACATCTGAAAGAGAAATCCTATATATCGGAGACGCAGAAAATAAGTTTCTTCATTTGGATGAAAACTATCTTAATCGCCTTGGTATTATTGTTCCAGCACCAGCAAAAATGCCAGATATTATTGTGCATGATACAAGACGTGATTGGTTATTACTTATAGAAGCCGTTATGAGTGCTGGACCTGTGGATGGAAAGCGAAGAAAAGAATTAAAGGAACTTTTTTCAGGTTGTAAAATCGGGCTTGTTTTTGTAACAGCATTTCCAAGCCGTGACATAATGCGAAAGTTCTTAGGCCAGATATCTTGGGAAACTGAAGTTTGGGTTGCAGAAAATCCAGAACATTTAATTCATTTCAATGGCGAGCGTTTTCTTGGGCCATATCCAGACGTAACACCTTAAAGTTGATCCCATAAACTTTAATAAGTTATCTTTAATAATGGGGATTCGCAAAGAAATAAAAAAAGCAGGCCTCAATAATGACTTTAACGATTTATTAAAATACAAAAATAAATATGCCGAACGTTTTTATAAAGAAATCCGACTACAAAAAACACATTCAGACAAATTAATTGGAAATAACGGAATTCATTTTATATTAAAATCTTTAAACAGGTCACGTTATTTATATTCAGGTTTTTTCAGTTCTCTTGAAATCAAGAATCCTGCTCTTTCGTTTTTATCAACACGTGCACATTTCGAGGTTACTGGATCTATATCATACTTTCTTTGGAATCTAAAGAAATATTATAAACATGAAATAAATGTCGATGAAATCAACAACATTATTGGTATATTATTACTAGGGGGAAAAACTTTTCCAGACAAATTTAAATATCCTCACAGGCCAGATTCTTTGAACATCTTAACTCAAATAGACATAGCAGATAAAATATTAAATGAAATAATTGAGGGAAAAGAAAAAATCAAATATTTTCGCGAGACTTATGATTTTCTTTCAGAATCTTGTCACCCTAATTTTTTAGGATTAATAATAGGACAAGAAGAGTGCAAAAATGGAATTATTTCTTTTAAAGATGATATAAGATTCTCAGATAAAGACCTTCCTGAGCTAATACCAGATATGATATCAAGTTGTGAATTGTTTTTTTCTGTATACGATGAATGCTTCACAACAATAAATAAAAACGAAATATTGCCTGATCTTATAAAGTGAATAGATTTTTTGCCGTGCAACCTGAAATCTGTTGGATCGGGGGTAGATCCCGGAACAGTCCAGGCCTGGGGATCGGGGTTAGACCTTAGACCGCGTGCACATGCTGGCACGGCACAGCATGGTTAGATAATGATAAATATATTTCAGGTATAAAAACAAGATAAAACCAGTTTGATTAGATACCCATACTTTTTCAAATGAATGATATTTTTATCAATAATGCGATAAGACAACATAATTGAAAAAATCTCATGATC
>MHDW01000224.1 GCA_001803645.1 Nitrospirae bacterium GWC2_42_7
AATCCCTTACAACTTGAGGATTTCAAGAATTTTTTTAGCCGTATTTGAGAAATACACAACTGATTTATGAATAATGTGGGTTAGCAATAAAAAACCGAATGCGAAACAGACAAAGCTATGTCGCATTCGGTTGAATGCATTTCTATATATTTATTGTTTCTTTTCCTTTATTGATGCGTTCCTTTATGGAACTTACCAATAAAATAATTCGAGCTTTATTTCCCTATCTTACTCAATAAAGACTCTGGTGTAACTAATTCTCTCACGCCATGTGCATGGTTGTCCTTATACTTATTGGTACTGCACCATTTACTGAAATCATCAATATCCAGCGTATCGCATGTCTTTTTCACGTCCCAGGTGACCTGTAATGGTGAACAGTGGTGGTTGTTCCAGGTGGTTCCTGTTGTGGAACCGGTATACACTACGGTAGGGTCATTATGAACGATCGGGGATTCTGAGAATTTTAATTCTCCATTTTTTTCTAACACAAAGACTTGTGCAACAACTCTTAATTGAGGATTCGGACACATTGTCGTCATGCATGCGTTCAGTCCGCCACCTAATGGTTTTACCCCATGGGTATTGATATCACAAGTTGTATGCACCCAGTGGACTTCAATGGTATCGCCTTCAGCTATGCCCGAACACCCGTTGTGTTCAGCATGTTTTTCTGAAAGACGACCGGCTGCAGGCTCTTTACAGGCCCATCCTGAATTGCTGCCGTCCTCAACAAAAGTTGAATACTCGGCGGATTTATGCTCTGCATTGCGATGAAAATGGATATTGCAGAGATTCATATCCTTAATTGCAGGAGCTGCTTCAAAAATAACCGGATTGCTTCCTGTAAGGCTGTCAATGTCGCGCGGTGCTTGCGGTCCTGCACCGATACATTGATTTAACTCTGCAGGAGCAGCGTGCTCTTTTTCACTGGCGTACAAGTTCCCTGCCAATGCTAAACTAACAAACAAGACCATTACTAAACATCTCATAGTAAGCCTCCTTATTATTTTAAAATTGTTTAAAATTATAATTATAAGGGTTATGCTTGTCAACTTAAAAATAGAATTGTATAGCGAACACATAAACTGTCCGGTTAAGTTTGGATGGCAGGCGGTCCTTATTTTGCAGTATGCCACCCTGCACTCAAGCGAGAAAATAACTGTGAGATTCAAGGGAAACAGCTCAACATCTTGACTTGGAACGGCTTTTTGTTCTATAAAAAACATCTATACTCTCGCCGATATGAGTACTAATTTATTTAAATAAGAGGTAATTTGCTATGACAGTTCAGACTATGGAATTTAAAACAGAGATCAAACAGCTGCTTGATCTTATGATCCACTCACTTTATTCCCATAAGGAAATATTCCTGAGGGAACTTATATCAAACGCATCCGATGCTATTGACAAGGCACGCTATGAATCACTCACCAATAAGGACATTATTGTCAAAAGCGGGCCATGGAAAATAAAGATAAAAGCAGACAAAGAAAAAGGCATTATTACACTGAGCGACAACGGCATCGGCATGACAAAGGACGAACTTGTCGAAGCCCTCGGCACCATTGCCCATTCCGGCACAAAAGAATTTCTTAAGTCTGTGCAGAGCAAAGACATAAAGGATGCGCCCGAACTGATCGGACAGTTTGGAGTCGGTTTTTACTCGTCTTTCATGGTTGCTGATAAAGTCATAGTTTTGACGAGGCAGGCAGGAATCCCAGGCAATTCCGGTACGAAATGGGAATCAACTGCGGACGGTTCTTTTACTATAAATGAGATCGAGAAAGAAACCCCGGGCACTGACATCATCCTGCATATCAAAGAAGAGGAGAAAAAGTATCTTGATGAGTGGGAGCTACGGGACATCATCAGAAAGTATTCTGATTATATAGAGTATCCGGTTGTTATGGATGTTGAACGCGAGCAGGAATCAGCTATCGAGAAAGGCAAAAAGGTAAAGGTCACAGAAGAAGAAACACTGAATTCCCAGAAGGCTATCTGGCTTAAAGATAAGACAGAAATTACTGAAAATGAATACAATGAATTTTACAAGCATGTATCACATGATTTTCATGATCCATTGAAGGTTATACACTACAAGGCCGAGGGCACATCGGAGTTTACCTGTCTTTTTTATCTGCCTGCTAAGGCCCCTATGGATATGTTTTATAAAGATTTCAAGATAGGCCTGATGCTTTATGTGAAGAGGGTTCAGATAATGGACCACTGCGAACAGCTTTTACCTCTTTATCTCAGGTTCATCAAAGGCGTGGTGGATTCCTCTGACCTTCCTCTGAACGTATCCCGTGAAATACTCCAGAGCAATCGTCAGGTAGAGATAATAAAGAAAAATATTACAAAGAAAGTACTTGATACGCTTGCTGACATGAAAAAGAATGACAGCGAGCAATATCTCTTATTCTTCAGGGAATTCGGCAAAGTTTTAAAGGAAGGCATACACTATGATTTTTCGAAGAAGGAAACGATTGCTGAACTCCTTCTCTTTAATTCTACAAAATCCGTTGAAGGCGGATTACGCACTCTTCAGGAATATCTGGATGGCATGAAACCTGAGCAGGATGCAATATACTACATCACTGCGCCTTCTTTGAATGAAGCAATTGGTTCACCCTATCTGGAGGTCTTGCGTGACAAAGACTACGAAGTTCTCATCATGACCGATGAGGTCGATGATTTTATATTCAATCACTTTGAGTACAAGGGAAAGAAGATGAGATCAGCGACCCGCGGAGAAGTCGCGATTGACAGCGGAAATAAAGAAGAAGCAAAAAAGCAGTACGCAAAATTGATAGATGTGATCAAGGCTGAGCTTAAGGATGATGTTAAGGATGTCCGCCTCTCAGGAAGGCTGAAGGACTCCCCATGCTGTCTGGTCAGCGATGAAGGAGATCTTGATCCGAACATGGAGAAGCTGTTGAAGGCAATGGGGCAGGAAGTCTCTTCCAAAAAAAGGATTTTAGAGATCAATCCGTCTCATGATCTTTTCGGCATTTTGAACAGTGTATTTGAACATGATAATGAGAGCGCCACATTGAAGGAATATATCAGCCTTCTTTATGATCAGGCACTCCTGCTTGAAGGTTCAAAGCCAAAAAATCCATTGCTCTTTACCCAGTATGTTTCGAAGCTGATGATAGATCATGCAAAGAGAGAACAGATAACCTGAGCTGCCTTATTCATAAACCGGGTATGAACTGACAGGAAATATTATTCCCGTTCTCGAAGAGTTGTATCGATATTCCCGGTCTTCAACCTTGATGGATTTTTTAGGGACAACATCAAAATCAAATTTAAGACAACCTAACATTTGAACTTCAAGTTTATTTTCCCGGAAAAATTTGTTATGGTTACATTCTATGGCAAAGGGGCTTAAAGAGTTCAGGGAGTCTTCCGGAATGGAAATATGCGATGTTTCCAGAGCAACCTGCATATGCTCGAGATATATAAAGGCGATTGAAGAAGGAGTTTTTTCAGAGATCCCTGCTGACGTATACGCCCGGGGTTATATCAGGGAATATGCTAAATACCTGGACGTTCCTTTTCCTGAAGCTGTCAAACCATATGAAACTTATTTGAAAAATAGAAGATCAAAAGATACTGGCAATCCGGAATACATTGAAAAAAGAAGAAACTTCCTGCAAATATTGAACAGCGTATTCCTTGGCACATATTAAGATCAGCAGGCTCGTTCTGCTTTAACATCCCCACATTATTCTCTGACGTGATCATCAGGCCTTGATTTTGTCCTAACTTTTTTAAAAGAGAAATGTTGCCGGTCTATTGTAACAGGTCTTTTTGTTAGCGGAAAAAAGAGATTCCAAAGAGTATTTTGCTGGAATTGAGAGGGCCGTTAGGTTTTCCTGTGCCTGCGTTCGAGATGTGATGAAAACGGTAACTGAGATCAAGGCTGGTATTTTTCTTGAAGAAATAATGAAATCCTGCTCCGACCTGATGTGTGCCGTTTAGTTTCTTGCCGAGTTCAGGCAGATCGAGGTCTGTATAGACCAGACCACCTCCGCCGAATATATATGGAGTTATTGTTTTTGATGCAGTAAAGGTCCAGCTTGCAAGAAGCGTTAAGCCTACCATCGGCGTTGTTTCAGGTTTGACAACTAAATGTATAGGAAGTTCAACCAAAATCCCATGACGTCCTTTGTACCATGATCTGCCGACCTCATCAGTTAAAAAATGGCCATAGCTTAATATCAGGTCTGCAGTTTCCACTCTCGATTTGGTTGCACCGAGTCCGGGGTGAGTGGTTCCGAAACCGCCTGAAATGGTCCAGTGCCCCTTTGCCTTACCCACTCCAAGATCCTGTTCTTCAGCAAATGCCGGCAAAGTAAAGATGAAGGTAACCACAGCCAAAACAACAAAAAGTAAGCCTGTAATGCGAGGCATGTTCGAAAAACGCAGATCACTCATTTAACACCATGTGATCGTAATTATAGCATACTGGATCTTATTGGGGATAATGCTAATTTGATGTTGCCCTTTATTGCTGATTGGCGTATGATATTTTTTATATAGACATACTAAGGAGTTTATAAGTAAGGCCCCCTCACCCTCGCCCTCTCCCTCCAGGGGAGAGGGTTGTAATACTTCCCCTCCCTTGAGGGGAGGGTGATGTATGTGGCTTTACTAATGACCTAATTAGTTGTAGGAGTTAAAAAAAAACAGGGAGGAAATATGGAAAATAAACAGACGAAGGGTATTGATTTTGCAGCAATTCCGCAGACAGCTATCAGGGTAGTAACATCGCCTGCCGTATTTTTTAGGGACATGCAGAAAACAGGCGGTTTTATTGAGCCCCTGGTATTTATGGTGGTCCTGGGCGTTGTCAGCGGTATTATCCAGGCTGTCCTGAATCTTCTGCATCTGAATGTAATGGGAGGGATAGCCGCCGGAGTGGGCGCGATCATTATTCTACCAATTTTTATTGCCATATTCGGTTTTATCAGTGCCGGAATAGCGTTTGCGATCTGGAAGGTCATGGGCTCTCAGGAATCTTATGAGACAGCCTACCGTTGCGTTGCCTATACAGGGGCTCTCTCACCCATAACCACCATTCTCGGGGTTGTCCCATTTCTCGGAGCAGTAGTTGGGATACTTATCGGGACGTATTTTATTGTCATAGCAAGTGTTGAAGTTCACAAGATCCCTGCGAAAAAGGCCTGGATAGTATTCGGCATTATCGCTGCAATCTTGATCCTCCTAAATATAGGCGGGCAGTTCGCTGCCAGAAAACTCAGCAGTGATGCAGGGCGGTTCCAGCAGGAGATGCAAGAGGCAACAACCCAGATGCAGAAAAGTGCTGAAGACGCAAGAAAAGCAGCTGAAGAAGCAGGCAGGGCTGCATCAAATATGAGTGAGGAGATGCAAAAACAGATGGAAGAGCAGGCAGAGGCAATGAGGAAGGCTGCCGAAGAGATGCAGAAGCAGGCTGAGGAAATGAAGAAACAGAACTCCAGATAATATATTTTAAAATGTCAAAGGCCCTGATCAATTCAGGGCCTTTTTATGCACTCACACGTTATTCATAGACCGGTTGTGTATTTCTCAAATACGGCTGAAAAAATTCTTGAAATCCTCATGTAGTAAGGGATTTATAATCTCCGTAATCCTAACATTGTGTCATTATTTGTAATTTTATATCTTATACATTCAAGTATTTTCCCCCCGCATTTGAGAAATTTATAAATTAAACGGGCTAACATCCTGTTATATCTTCCACCATCGAAAGAAACTTATATCCATTGACCTGGAGCTGACTTATGCCTTTATCAACACTGCCATATTTTTTGGCCAGTTCATCCGGATCAAAAAATTCGGGCAGCTTTTCATATTGTATGTCAGCGACAACATCTCTTTTCCCTTTCTGTTCGATCACCGGCTTCATGAAGCGCACACCATATTTTGTCGCAAGTCTGTTAATTTCCTGGATTTGTTCCCTCAAGCTTTTTTCAGCTTTCAGGAAGTCTCCCAGTTCAGTATTGAGTTCTACTATAGAGTTCTGATTGCGCACTTTGATTTTCATAAGTAAATGTACTCCTTGACTGATAGTATAAACATTCCATGATTAATAAAGCATGAAAGGGGCGGGAGCCTGAAAATTACAACATTCTTCTAAAAAAGAATTTCTCGATACTCATCATCGGGGTTTTCTAAAGTTCCTCCCCCTTGAGGGGGGAGGTTAGGAGGGGGTGATTGGTTCTTTTTTTCACCCTCCCCTTCATCCCCTCCCCTCAAGGGAGGGGAAATAATTAGATGCCTCGCAACTTGCTGCGGGGTTGTTCCTTAAGAGGGAATTATTCCTTCCTTTGACAGAGTAAGGGGACAAAGGATTTTATAAATCAATTTGAAACTATTACTAGATTATATTGAAGATAATGAGGATTTGCGCAAATGTATTCTTGTCTATGCTGTCAAGGTCTTTGCAAAATCTTTCAGTTTTGAGATCTCTGTTTTTAAGGCTTCAATCAATGCAGGGATATCTGACAGATCATTATCACGGGCTTTGTTTTCGATCATCAGAGCAACAGAAGATAATTTATTAGCGCTCAGCATCCCTGCGGTTCCTTTAATGCTATGGCCGTAGGTCTGCACTGCATCAGTATCGCCTGATTTTAAGGCTTCTTCAAGCGCCTTTATCTGGGCAGGAACATAATCCAGATATACGTCTATCATTTCCTTGAAAAGCTCTGTGTCATTGTCATATCTTAGCAGGGCTGACTGCATATCAACAGGAGATTCGTTTCCGATGAGCTCTACTGCGGTATTTTCTTTGTCAGTTTTGTTAATTTCGTTTTCATCAGGATCTAATGCCTTTAGCTTGCCCCATTTCTCAAAAATATTAAGCAGTTCATGAGGTTCTATCGGTTTTGCAATGTAGTCGTCCATTCCTGCAGATATGCATTTTTCACGGTCGCCTTTCATGGCATGTGCTGTCATTGCGATAATGATAGAATGTTTTCTGTCTCCTTCCATTTCACGGATCATCTTTGTTGTTTCAAACCCGTCCATGACCGGCATCTGAACATCCATAAGAATTAGATCATAGTCGCTTTTTCCCATTGCAGCTAAAGCAGAATGGCCATTTTCAACAACTTCAATCCTGCTGCAGCCGGCTTTTTTGAGCATCGCTGCAATAAGCTTCTGATTAATGGGATTGTCTTCTACAACAAGAATGCTTATGTTCAGTAATTTTCTGCCGGTTATTGTGTGTCGTGTGACAACCGGTGATATTTCTTTGTGTTTTCCTGCAGCCCTGGCAGTCATGATCGCGTTGATTGTATCCAGGAGAAATGATTGTTTCACAGGCTTCACGAGATAACCTTCACATCCAAGTTCACTCAAATGTATAACATCTTCGTTGTTATCTGAAGATGTTATCATTATTATTGCAGTTTCTTTTATCTCAGGTGTGTTCTTAATGACAATGGTGGTATGTTCCCCATCCATGCCGGGCATCTGCATATCAAGCAATAAAATATGGTAAGGGTCTCCGGAATGAGCTGCCTCTTTAAGAGCATGAATTGCATCGGCTCCGCACGATACTTCGTCTATATGGCATCCTTCTTTCTCGAACATCTTAATTAGTATTTTCCTGTTGGTCTCGTTGTCATCTGCAATAAGGATTTTTGTGTTCTTTAGATCAAAGCCGTAAGCTTCTTTAGTTGTATGTTCACTCCGTTGTTTTTCGAGCTCCAATGAAAACCAGAATTTACTGCTTTTGCCGGGTTCACTTTCAACGCCTATTTCACCTCCCATTATACTGACCAGTTTCTTGGAAATTGACAGTCCGAGTCCGGTGCCTCCATACCTGCGTGTAGTTGTTCCGTCCGCCTGAACAAAGGCTTCAAATATTGCATTCTGTTTTTCCGGCAAGATGCCTATGCCGGTATCTTTGACCGCAAGAGAAATGGCTGCGATATCATCTGTTGCCTTTATCAATTCAGCGCTGATGATCACTTCTCCTTTTTGAGTAAACTTGATGGCATTGCTGCCGAGATTAAGCAGTATCTGACGTATTCTGCCGGCATCCCCTCTTAGCAAAGACGGAACATCATGATGGAACAGAAGGGCAAACCCAAGTCCTTTTTCTGCTGCCTGAGGTGCGAGCGTATCAATAACATCTTCCATGAGGGACCTCAGGTTAAAGTCTGTGATGTTAAGGGTCAGCCTGCCTGCTTCTATCTTCGAAAAATCCAATATGTCATTTATAACATCAAGGAGTGCATATGCGCTCTTTTGCACATTCAGAAGGTATTCCCTTTGTTCATCTGTAAGATCGCTGTCCAGTGCCAGTATGGTCATGCCTATTATTCCGTTCATCGGAGTCCGTATCTCATGGCTCATATTTGCAAGAAATTCTGATTTTAGCCTGCTTGCCTCCTCTGCAACAACCCGTGCGTTAACAAGTTCATTCTGTTTCATCTGGAGTATATGCATCATGTTGCTGAAGGTCTCACTTATTTCATAAACAGGGTCTTTGACAGCCTGCTGGTAAACTTCGCATTCCTTGCAGTCAGAGAATTTTTTTGCAAATTGGCCCTGTATCACGCCTCCGCAGTGTGTCCCTGCTATCTGCCAGCATCTTACAGCTGTCTGGCCATATACAGGGCATTCTTTTTCATCGCAATCCTTAAATTTCCAGCATACAGGGATGTTAGGATTTTTCTGTGGTTTGTATACAAAAGACTCAAAGCCTTTTTTCTTTTCTACATCTGAAATTATTTCGGCAAATATATTAAGGGCAGAACGAAGATTATTTCTGTCGGTTTCAATTTTAATGTAAGCGTCTTCAAGCTCGCCGGTCTTATATTTAAGCGCCTCTAATGTTTTTTGAAGAGTATTTTCTGTCTGTTTTCGTTGGGTGATATTATGGAAAATTCCGCGCAAAGCAACTGGTTTGCCATCCTTGAATCCGCAGTCAATGCTTCCTTCGACTACGATAGATCTTCCGTTTTTTGTCACTAATCTGGTTTCAAGGTTTTTAACTGTTTCTCCTGACAGTAAATGTTTAAAGACATTTTTAACTATTTCCTGCTCTTCAGGGTGTACAACATTCAAAAATGAAATTCCTTTTATTTCATCCTTTGCATATCCCGTTGCTTTGAGCCATGAACGGTTTACATACACCAAAAAGCCATCAGGCGATATTATCTGGATAAGGTCAGTAGCGCTGTCAAACAGGTCCCTGTATCTTTCTTCGCTGTCCCTGAGTTCTTTTTCGGATTGGGCTATTGTATGCAGAGGTAAATTTCTCAGTGTCAAAAAAACAATTGATCCTATGATAGAACCTAACAGAGCAATTAACACTGTGCGCTCTATCAGCGGGCGGAGGGAACGGTATATTTCAACCCTGCTTGCAGAGGAACCCGATTCCGTAAGTATCGCTGACCGCATTATAAAAGGAGGCTTAATATTGTCAGCACTCTCGGCAATAACAACATTTTTATCATTAACAAGGCGGCGGATCTCTCCACTGCCTTGCTTGAGGCGCTGTGAAATGGATTCAGTAAGTTTTTCACTCCCGACCTCATACAGTGCCGGCTCTATGTTGATAGCATGAGAGATTATTGCGGCATTAATTTCAGCTTCAGTTTCGAGACTGCCGGCCAGATACTGATAAGAATTAAAGAAATAACCTAGGGGAATGGCCAACACAAATATACCAATTACGATAGCTGAGATATAGGTAATTATTCCGGATATGTTACGTTCGCGGGGCATTATTTGATACTTTTCCGGTCTGAATTTGTTGATATTAATTGAGAAAATGCAAAGACAAATGTGGGGTGGTTTATTTCATTTCTTTTTCGCATAGTATATGCCTTATTAATT
>MHDW01000225.1 GCA_001803645.1 Nitrospirae bacterium GWC2_42_7
ATAAAATTTGTGCGCCGGTTATTTTCATTTTCTTTGTTCTCCTTGGAGAGTCAGGTTGACCCAAGTCTGTTTTCAGCTATTTTAACATATACTTGCTAAGAGACCACAAGTAAAGCCACAAATATCACCCACCCCTTAATCCCCTCCCAAGAGGGGAATTAAAAAAAGTCCCCTCCTTGGAGGGGTGCAGGGGTGGGTTTCTTTAATTCCCATGATCTGCCCGTAAGTGAAAGGATACGTCATTTCATTATTGCGCCTTCTCCTGCTGAGCTCACGAACCTTGCATACCTTGCAAGATAACCCTTTTTTATCTTCGGTTCAGGTTTTTTCCAGAGTTTCAGTCTTTTGCCTATTTCTTCCTTTGTGAGTTTAACATCAAGCCTCCTGTCGGGGATATTGATGCTTATTTTGTCGCCATTTCTGACTATCGCAAGAGGCCCGCCTTCCATGGCCTCCGGTGAGATATGGCCTATGCACGGGCCTCTGGTTCCGCCTGAGAATCTTCCATCAGTAATAAGAGCCACAGAATTGCTCATGCCCATTCCTGCTATGGCTGATGTTGGCGAAAGCATCTCCCTCATGCCAGGACCTCCCTTTGGACCTTCATATCTAACAACAACAACATGTCCTGCCTTCACTTTTCCTGCAAGTATAGCCTTCATGGCCTCTTCTTCAGAGTTAAATACTATTGCGATGCCCTCAAACTTCATCATCTCTTTACTTACTGCTGACTGCTTGACAACTGCACCGTCAGGAGCAAGATTGCCTTTTAAGATTGCAATGCCGCCTTCTTTATGATGAGCCTTTTCTATCGGCCTTATAACGTCGTCATCAAATATTTCAGCAGAATCAGCTATCTGGTATATGCTCTTCCCGCTTACCGTTATATTGTTATTAAGCTTTTTCTTTAATCTTTTAATAACAGCAGGGATTCCTCCTGCATGATCAAGGTCTTCAAGATAATTTTTTCCCCCAGGCAGCATATCTGCAATATGAGGTGTCTTCTTTGCAAGCCTGTCAAACAATTCAAGCGGTAGTTTTATGCCAGCATCATTTGCAACAGCCGGAATATGTAGCGCTGTGTTTGTAGAACCACCGAGAGCAAGATCAACTATGATAGCGTTTTCAAATGCCTTCATGTTCATTATCTTTCTCGGTGTAATGTTCTTTTTAATAAGCTCCACTATTTTCATGCCGCTTTCAAAAGCTATTCTCCTCTTTTTTGATGATACAGCAAGGGCGGTAGCACAGCCTTCCATGCTCATTCCGAGCGCTTCTGTAACACAGGCCATGGTATTTGCAGTATACATACCCTGACAGGAACCTGCACCCGGACATGCGCAGATCTCAAGAGCCTCGAGTTCTTTTTGCTTGATAAGCCCTTTTTTGAATTTTCCGACTGCTTCAAAAGTATCACTCGTGAGATTAAGTCTCCTGCCTTTATAATGGCCGGACATCATCGGTCCGGCAGTAACAACAATAGAGGGAATATTAAGTCTGCCTGCTGCCATCAGCATACCAGGCGTTATTTTGTCGCAGTTGGTCAAGAGCACAAGCCCGTCAAGCTGATGGGCTGACGCAACAGATTCGACCATATCAGCAATAAGCTCCCTGGATGCCAGTGAATAATGCATGCCGCTATGGCCCATTGCTATACCGTCGCATATTCCTGGTATCCCGAAAAAAAAAGGATAACCTCCGCCTGTATGGACACCTTTCTCAATAAACCTCTCAAGGTCTCTCATGCCGATATGTCCCGGGATCAGGTCAGTAAAGCTTGTAGCTACGCCGATAAACGGTTTGCTCATTTGTGATTTTGGAATGCCTGTAGCATATAGAAGCGCCCTGTGCGGAAGACGCTCAAGCCCTTCTTTTATAATTTTGCTTTTCATATAAAACACCCCTTTTGAAAAAATAGTAGTCAGTAGCTAGTAGTTAGTAGTCAGGGAAAATCAAAGAATAAAGCATTTTTAAAAAAAGCTCCCTAACTACTTGTTTTTTTTAACTGCTAACTACTTGCTACTGTCTACTTATTTTTGCCGTTTGTTCCTAACTACTATCTGCTTGTTTTTGTTGTGTTGTTCCTAACTACTGACTACTTACTACTAGCTACATTCTTTAATGTTAACTGCTTGCTACTTTCTTATATTCCCTTACCATCTCAGCAATTTTATCTTTTTTTAGAAGCTTTTGCTTTGCCAGTTTTTTTCTTTCTATGTCCTCTTCAGGATTTAGGTAAACTTTTTTATCCATATCTGTTATTAAGCTGTCGAGACTGTGGTGTTCCTCGCATGTCTTTCTGAACTCTTCATTTTCCTTCTTTAACTTTTCGATGATCTCTTCTTCTTTCAAGTTCATTACCTCCTATTTCTCGATTATTTTAACTTTGATCTCTATTCTTTCATTCGGATTGTCTCTCGGGTCTCTAGGCTGACTCACTATTTTATCAGCAGCCTCCATGCCTGAGACCACTTCCCCGAATGCTGTATATTGCCTGTCAAGAAATGGCGCATCTGCAACGCATATAAAGAATTGAGAACCGGCACTGTCAGGATTTGATGACCTTGCCATCGAGAGTATGCCGCGTTTATGGGCTTTATCATTAAACTCTGCCTTTATGGTATGCCCTGGGCCACCCGTACCATGAGATGATTTGTCAGGATTTTTTGAGTTCGGGTCTCCGCCCTGTATCATAAAACCCGGTATTACTCTGTGGAATGTTGTGTTGTCATAAAAACCCTTTTTTGCAAGGTCAATGAAATTCTTTACATGGTTCGGGGCAATGTCAGGGAAGAACTTTAATTCTATGTTCCCGAATTTTGTCTCGATTACCGCCCTTGTTTCCGCCATCTTTTTAATCTCCTCTTTTGTGAATTTTTTTGTTATATTTTCTGCTGAAGCTGTAAGCGCAAGCAATGCGATTGTTAACAGGATTAAAATGTTTGTGATTTTTTTCATAGTGTCAGATTCTCCTTTATAAATAAAAAAATTTCTTTGCTAAGGATGTATTTAGCAAAGCCACATACATCACCCTCCCCTTCATCCCCTCCCCTCAAGGGAGGGGGAATATTACAACCCTCTCCCCTGGAGGGAGAGCGCAAGGGTGAGGGGGCCTATCTTTTAAACTCCTCATTAACAGCTATAATTCTAACTCTTTCTTCAAGATTCCTCAATAATCTTTTCTGCAAGCCTGTATGAATTCTCAATGCAGTCATTAACTCCTATACCTCTGTAAGCGTTTCCTGTAAGAAACAGGTTCTTATGCTTCATAAGCAATGAATCTATATTCCTCAGTCTTTCAGGATGTCCCGGAGTATATTGAGGGATCGCTTTTTCGTGTCTGTAAATGCGTATAAGATCAGGTTCTGACTTAATCCCCATGATCTTCTCTGCCTCCTCTTTCACGATATCGGATAGTCTGGAATCATTCTCCATAGCAAGCTCAGAAGCCCTGGCGCCTCCTATCATACTTCTTAACAGCACATGACCTTCCGGCGCCCTGTTCGGAAATATACTCGAATCCCACAGATTGCCGAGGATCCTTCTCTTTTCCCTTGAGGGTATCAAAAAGCCGAAACCATCAAGAGGAAAGTTAAACGTCTCCTTTGTATATCCAAAACATACTACTGAAAGCGAGGGATAAGGGATCTCAGCAATAATACCTGAAAGACGTTTATCCAGAGACCTGAGCATTTCAGATGCTGAATAGGCCGGGGAGGCTATTGTCACGATATCAGCTTCGATGTTCGATCCATCCTGTAAAATGACAGAATACTTATCTCTTTTCTTATCAAGAGATACAATTTTGTGTCCAAGCCTTAGTTTGCTGCCAAGGATATTTTGAAGGCTGTCTGTTATTTCACCCATCCCGTTGTAAAAGGATGTAAGAACTCCTCCCGGGCCTGCGCCGACCTTCTCGTTGCTTCCCTGTTCCTTCTTCTGCTTCTTCAGTTTGAACATCCCTCTTATCAATCCGCCATAGTTTTTTTCAAGGTCATAGACCTTTGGAAAACAGGCCCTCAGGCTAAGATTCTCAGGATTGCCTGCGTAAATACCTGAAGCCATAGGGTCAATAAGTTTTTCGTATGCCTCCCTCCCAAGCCTTCTCACAGAAAAAGCAGCAAGTGTCTCCTCTTCTTTTGCATTCCCGGGGATTATTGCCTCAGCCATTACCCTGAGCCTTCCTGAAACACTTAACAATCCTGAGGATAAAAAGGCCTGCGGAGACTCCGGCAGTCTGTGCAGCCTGCCTTCAGAATATATAAACCTTTTCCTTGAGGCGTCATTGCTTCTTAGGGGTTTCAGGCATATCTTCTCTGATAATTCAAGTGTCTTAGGCCTGTTGTCAAGAAAACCGTTCACTCCTCCCTCAAACAAAAAACCATCTGCCTTCTCAGTCCAGATCTTACCTCCGGCCCGCTTGTCTGATTCAAAGACCATGATCTCTGAAGAAGGGGCTTTCTCAAGGATAAAATATGCAAGGGACAGGCCTGAAATCCCTCCGCCTATAATAGCTATTCTTGCCATCCTGTTTCCTTCATTCCAGTTATTACGATATCACAAAGTGCAGAAATAAAGAGAGGCGAAATATTGAGGGATTCTGTCCTTTCAAGCCTCACTCCTAAGGTCTTTGCCATGTTTTTATATAATATATCTATTTCGTAAAGAGTTTCTATATGGTCAGACACAAAACTTATTGGCACAACAAGAAGGTTTTTTATTCCCCTTACTGCAAGCTCCTCCAGCTTTTTTTCTGTTGAAGGCTCCAGCCATTTCACAGGCCCGCTCTTTGACTGATACGAAAGAGACCATTGAATATCTATCTTTTTTACCACCTCTCGGATAGTCCAGTTAATTTGTTCAGCATAGGGGTCTCCTTCTTCGATGAACTTCACTGGAAGACTGTGTGCGCTGAAAAGAACATGAATATCACCCTCCCCTTCATCCCCTCCCCTCAAGGGAGGGGTACTGATTAAACCTTCCTCTCCCCTGGAGAGAGAGGATTGAGGAGAGGGGGATGATGCTGTTCGCCCGTACAATTCCATTCCCTTTCTGATCTTCTCCACCAGCGCATCTATATATAAAGGATGGGCATACCAGGACTTGATGCTGAATATCTCCATTGGATATTTTGATATGACTTTATCCAGCTTTGAGAGCGACGAGCCTGTGGTTGCAACTGAATACTGAGGATAAAGATTAAGGACAATAAGTCTTTTTATGCCTGCATTATAAATTTCAGAAATTACGTCTTCTATTAAGGGATGCCAGTAACGCATTGCGATATATACCGTGAATTGTGAATCGTGAATCGTGAATTGTGCACTATTTAGTTCATTTTCCAGCGCTTTAGCCTGCGCAAGGGTCATATCATAAATAGGCGATTTTCCACCTATCAACTTATATAAGCTCTCTGTTTTCGCTGCCCTCAGAGAAGAGATGAGCCATGCAAGGGGTTTCTGCATAAACCGCGGACCGAGCCTTATGATATCCCTGTCAGAGAAAAGATTAAAGAGAAAAGGTCTTACAGACCTGAGTGAATCAGGCCCCCCAAGATTTAAAAGCAGAATGCCGGTTTTGATCTTATTATCTGAAGTCAAGCTCAGTCTTGATGCTCTTCAAATATTTTATTGAAATCATCTGCAAGATCCTTAAACGCAGCGAGGACTTGAGGGTCAAAATGTTCCGGCATGGTCCTGCCGTCACCCTTTGTGATTATCTCATATGTCTTCTCATGGCTGAATGCCGGTTTGTAAGGTCTTTTGCTCCTCAAGGAATCATACTGGTCCACAATATTCATGATCCTTCCCGTAAGCGGTATGTCCTCACCTTTAAGACCGTTAGGATAGCCCTTCCCATCCCATCTCTCGTGATGGCTTAATGCAATTATCTCCCCTGCTTGCAGAAAGTCGGACACAGAATCACCCAATATCTTTCCACCTATTTTAGTATGGTTTTTCATTATCTCGAACTCTTCGGAGGTCAGTTTGCCGGGCTTAAGTAGAATGCTGTCAGGTATCCCTATCTTTCCTATATCATGCATAGGGCTTGAATGGAAAATAGTCTCGATAAAATCATCGGATTGACCGAGCTTAAGGGAGATCGTCTTGCAGTAATGACTGATCCTTTTGATATGTGCCGAGGTATCTTCATCCTTGAATTCTGCAGCAAGGGTCAGGCGATATATGGTCTCGATATAGCCTTTTTTTGTATCTTCGTGAGCTTTCTCTATTTCATAAACTGCTTCCTGCAGTTCAAACGTCCTGTCCTTGACCTCTTCTTCTAATATTTGATTATGCCTAAGCATAAAATCTTCAAATTCCTTGATCTTCAATAGATTCTTGACGCGCAGAGTCAGCTCTGCCCTGTCAATCGGCTTAGTGAGAAAATCATTTGCGCCAACCGTAAGGCCCTTAAGTTTTGAATCTCTTTCAGCAAGAGCTGTTACCATCACAATCGGTATGTTTGCAGTATCAGGATCTGTTTTTATAATATCGCATGCTTCATAGCCATCCATATCAGGCATCATGATATCAAGCAATATAAGGTCAGGCTTATAAGTCTTGGACTTTTCAACTGCCTCTTTGCCTGTAGAGGCATTTTCTATATCATATCCAACAGCATAGAGCAATGAACCAAGAAGTTTCCTGTTCTGTTCTTCATCATCAACTACAAGGATCTTTTGCTTGACTTCCATTACTAATTCCTCCTCACTCCTGACTGACCAAATATCATGTATATTCTTTTCAAATCTTATCACCTGCCGGCTTTCTTGGCAATACAAAAATGAACCTGCTGCCTTTTGGGTCTCCTTTCACAGGAGTTTTATCAGCAGGCGGACTTTCCACCCATATCCTGCCTCCGTGCATTTCAATAATTCTTTTGGATAGCGCAAGTCCAAGGCCTGTTCCTTCTTTTTTAGTCTTGAGAGTAGTCACCATCTGCTCAAAAGGCTGAAATATCTTTTCCATTTCCTCTTCCAAGATGCCGACGCCGTTATCTGAGACAGAGATTTCGATGAAATCATCGTCTTGTAGGGGCGAACCTGCGTGTTCGCCCTCTTTCGGGCAGCCACACAGGGCTGCCCCTACATCAGAAACCTGACGCACAACAACGCTTACGATGCCTCCGTCAGGAGTGAACTTAAATGCATTGGACAAAAGATTTAATATAACCTGTTTTACCTTGATCTCATCCACAAAGAAAATTCCTATCTCTTTCTCTATCTCAATCCGAAGTTCTATGCCGTGTTTCTTTGCTTTTTCTTTAAACATATAAACCGAGCTGTTTATAACATCATTAATACTGCAATCAGAGTATTCAAGCTTCATCTTTCCTGACTCTATCTTGCTCAGGTCCAGGATCTCACTAATAAGTTTCAAAAGATGCACTCCGCTTTTATGTATATCATCAATATATTCCTTGTGATTTCCTTGCAGGTCTCCGTATACTCCGGCTGACAGCGCCTCAGAAAAACCAATTATCGCATTCAGCGGGGTCCTGAGCTCATGTGACATATTCGCAAGAAACATGGATTTTGCCCTGTTTGCACTCTCTGCAGACAGTCTTGCGTCTTCGAGTTCAAGAGTCCTTTCCTTTATTTTTTTCTCAAGGTTATCGCTGTATTCTTTTAGATCATCTTCCATTTTCTTTCTGCTGGTAATGTCCCTTACAACATGGATCAGCCCGATTAACTGATTATTGCTGTCAAATCTCGGAATAGCCCTTATCTCTATGAACATATTCAGGTGCGGCTCAAATATCTCGAAGCTTGCGGGTATCCCTGTATTAAGACAGTCACAGCTCGGACATCCTTCAGGAGGGCCTTCTGTGCCATGGTAGTATTTGAAACATTTCTTATCAGAGATCTTTTCCAGAAAAGGCAGTCCCAGTATCTTTTGAGCAGCCTTGTTGGCAAGTATAATATTGTAATTTATATCATGGACAGTAACCATGTCTGTAATGCTGTTGAAAGTAAATTCCCAGTCCTGTTTTATGGCAAAAAGATTTTCTTCAGCACGCTTCCGCTCAGCATCTGTCCGCAGGGACTTAATGCCATAGGCAAGGTCATCAGTCATTTCCTCCAGCAACCTCACTTCTTCATCATCAAAGGCTTCAGTTTCAGCAGAATAAATATTGATACTGCCTATGACATTCTTATCGATAATAAGAGGTAAAGCTACAGCTGAATTGTATCCCCTCATGAGCGCCTCAGCACGCCATGGCTCAAAATGCGGGTCAGTCTGAATATTCCTCGCTATATATGGGACCGCTGTTCTTATTGCAGTGCCGGTTGGGCCACGTCCACGTTCTGTATCAGCCCAGATAATCTGCAACTTTTCGAGATAACCCTCTTCATAACCTGCATACGCAACCGGCTGCACTGTTTTATCCTCGTCATGCTCTGCAAAACCGACCCATGCGAGACGGTATTTTCCGGCTTCAATAATAATATTGCATATCTTCTGAAGCAGTTTTAGTTCATCATCAGAATGCACAAGCACATGGTTACAACTGCTGAGCATACTGAGCGCTCTGTTGATTTTCTGTAACTGTACTGCAACCTTCTTTCTTTCTGTAATGTCACGGACCACTCCAAAAGTACCTATAACTTTGCCATTTTCCAGATGAGGAACAGTATTGAACTCGCCTGTCAGATATGCACCTGATTTTGAAAGAATGCGCAATTCATAAGGTTGGGTTGATTCGCCTTTCAGGTTCTTTGTAAGTATATCCATAGCTAACGGCAGGTCATCAGGATGTACCAAAGGCAGAAAAATCTTGTTTATCCATTCACTGATTTCCCAGCCGGTCAGCCTTTCGAATGCAGGATTCAACGACAGGATAAGGCCTGCCGGAGAAAGAGTAAAGATAACATCGTGTAAGGTCTCAACAAGATTCCGGTACCGCTCTTCACTTATTCTGAGCGCTTCTTCCATACGTCTGCGTTCAGTGATATCTCTGACAACTTCTATGCCGCCAATAATCCTTCCGGCCGAATTTTTCAAAGCAGAGGAAGTAATCTCAACGTGTATTAGTCCTTTTTCAGTTAAGGCAGCCCTTTCTTCAGTATGTACCTTGCCGTCTTCAAATGACATAGCAACAGGGCACCCCTCGCATCTGTGATCTCTTTTTTCATAGGCCATATAACAATATTCACCAACATGGTCGCCGATAATATCTCTTTGCTTCTGGTTCTGATATATGATCCTGAAGTCCGTATCCTGAATGCTTATACCATCACCAATAGCAGCAATAATCCCCTCTGTTCTTGTTTTCTCATCCTCTGCTCTGACTTTAGCTGCTTCAAGAGCTTCTTCCGTGTGTTTGTGTCCGGTTATGTCATGGATAAGCTGTACGATCTCGCTTACTTCACCCTGACTGTCAAGAATCGGGTCGACATTGGCAAGCATCCATATTTTTTTATCAGAAAGATAAAACTCAGCCTCTTCGTGCTGTTTCGAAGTTTTCACTTTTTCGATCAGGCAGTCTTCAATGGAAAGATCCTTATCAAGGAAAAGCTCTGAACAGTTTCTGCCTAACAGCTCTTTAAAAGACATGCCGAAGAATTTTGCAGTCGAGAGATTTGCCCTTTTCACCCTGAAGTCTTTCCCGATCAATATCATCATGGACTCTGACGAATCGATCGTCTTCTTCCATCCCTGAACAGCACCTTCTATTATTTTAAAATCTTCCCGAACCTTCTTCTCAGACTTTCTTAATTTAGAGGATCTTTTTTCGAGGGATGATATGCGTTTCTTGAGTTTTTCTATCTCAGAAAGGAGATCGGTTTTTGTCTTCTTATTATCCGGCATGATTTATCATTGCTTTAATAAAATTCATTAGGTCTTATTATAAAGAGTTGAAGGAGAAAATTACAGCAAAGGATGAAAAAAGTGGTTAATGCCCTACGGTACTCTCATGAATATCATTGAACCTGGATGTCATTTCTCTGAAAACACGCAGAACTTTTGGATCAAAATGACTTGGAAGGGTCCTACCGTC
>MHDW01000226.1:0-4351 GCA_001803645.1 Nitrospirae bacterium GWC2_42_7
TACGCAGTCACCGTATTATTGCCATCTTCTGATTCTGTAATTTCATTGGCAGGGTCTATTAGCGCTATAAGGTATTTGCCTGCAGGGCTCACCGGTGATGTATAATTGAGCTTTACAGTCCTGCTACTGTCCAGCTTGATAGATTTTATTATTGAAGTACTTATCAGAGTATCTTCTCCGTCATATATGCTGTCATCAGACAGATAAAAATTGACAGTGACATTGCTTGAATTGCCGGCCCCTGTATAAACAGCAAGCAGGGCAGAAAGGCTGAAAACAGATTTTTTCTGCTGTCTTGATATACTCATAAAGCTTCCGGAGAGGTCGGGCCATTCAAAAAGCGCATAGACCTCTTTAACATTGCTCATCGTCAGATTGCAGGAAGGTTTAGTCCCCGAGCAGTCGCCGCTCCATCCCCTGAAAGTTGAGTATTCGTCAGCTGTTGCCTGAAGTTTTATTTTAGTATTCAGATCGAAATCATACTCGCAATCTCCTCCGCAATCTATTCCTGCCGGATTGCTCATAATCGATCCGCTTCCTGTCCCGGTCTCATTTATATTGTTTGTATATGCGAAAAGAGTCAAGGGCGAAGTTATAATCATCCTCCTGAGGTCTACTCTCGGTTTTGTTATTCCATTCCTATGATCGATCACAGGAAAGCCTGTAGAGGTCAGGAGAGAGACAACCTGGTCAACTGTATACTCAGGATAACCGCCTTCTCCTTTAAGAACAGCAACCGCCCCTGCAACATGAGGTGTTGCCTGTGAAGTCCCTGACATAGTTTCGTCGGCAGATTCTATCACAGACCCGGGTGCAAGCAGAGTAAGATGTGGAGAACTGTTCGAAAAACAGGTGACTTTATCAGGAGAGGTTGCATTGTCATTGCATATTCCCCAATGCATCACTCCAACATCTGAATCATAGACAGCCCCGACAGATACAGCTGAAGGAGCACAGGCAGGAGTCCCGATGCCGTCTGTCCATCCGTCGTTGCCTGATGCCACAGCCGCGAGTATCCCTATGTCTTTTGCCTCTTTAAATGGGATCTCCAACGCATCATTTGAGCAGGGCATTTTATATTTGACCGACATGCCGAGACTCAGGTTCATGGCAACAATGTTATACGCTGTCTTGTTTTCTATGCACCAGTCAATAGCCTCTATTATGTCAGAGGTTAATGCATATAGGCCGAAAATCTCATCTTTTGTGAACACATCAAGCGCGGCGATCTGTGTATCAGGAGCAACACCCAGCACAATGCCTGCAACATTCGTCCCGTGAGGAACATCTGCATCATCACGAGTGCCGTCATCAATAGTAGTAAAATCCTGTGCAAAGACAACCTTGCAAGTACCAAGAGGAGTATCCGGTGCACTGCAGGGCCCGAAGTCTCCTAATGTAAAATTACCACCTGTATCAAGGACAGCTACTGTTGTGCCTGTGCCTGTAAGGCCTAAATCAGCAGCAGATGATTGGTGTATTAATTCAAGACTTTCTGTAAGCAGAGGCAGATGTTTTTCATCAGGAAAAATTCTTACTATCTTCTGGCTATCGATCAGTTTCTGCAAGGCATCAGAAGATTTTACCTTAACGAAAAGCATCGGAAGGTTTTTGTAATCCTTTGCAGTTTCGACTTCAGCAGTAGAAAAAGCGGTCATTATATTCTGCTTTAATGATCTGAAACCTGCTGCCTTCATGGAAGCAATGTCCTTGGATCTGTAAAGGCCGGAAGATCTTGAAACCTTGAACTGCAGATCACTTTGTACAGCGCTGTCATCCAGCAATATTATCAAGTCCTGAGAGCCTTGAGAGCTGAAGGCCTTTACAAGGTCAGGAGATATTTTATTGGATGTATCAGCAGATGAATATAAGGGACAGATAAGAACAAGCAGAAAAGTGATAAGACCAGTCAAAAAATTATTGAACGTCTTGTCTTTACCTAAAAATCTCATAAATTAAAACCCCCTTATTTTTTAGTGTACTACTGAAATTGAACCGGATAAAGGGGCTGAGTTCAGTTCCTTTATCCGGTTTATTCTTAATCAAAATGCAATTATTGTAAACAGACCGCTTGTGGAAAGCCCGATAGTATTTTCTCTCTTGTCTTTAAGCACAATCTGTACCCTGGCCTGATCATAATTGCCTGCCGGCAAATCAGGAGCTGTCCACAAAAATTCTCCCGGATTCCCTTTTACTTCTCCTCCGGATATCCAGGTCAGTCCGCCATCAATGGAATATTGGACTTTTACCTTGTCAACCCTTGCCTGAGTTATATAAGTCTCCCATGTGATATTAACAGAGCCGCCTTCAAAAACAGTGATACCTGCCGTAGGGGTCAAAAGGAGCGAGGTCGCAATAGTGAAGATCGCGTCAGAGGTGTCTCTGCCTACTTCCTGCTTTGTCGCATCATATCCTATAACCTGGACTAAACAATCAGTGAGATCTTTCTTAGGTATCTTCGTCAGCCATAAATATGTCAGTTCTGTCAGGTCGGTCAGGCGCTTAACGATCTTTTTCCATTTATTGCTGCCATAATCACAGGAATACTGGATTCTAAATAAAACAGCATTAGCAGGCGCTCCCCATTCTATTGAATCAATATAGTATCCTGCAGGCAGTATCTCACCTCCGTTTGGAAAAATGACAGTCACTTCTGTATAAACAGTTTCGGACGTGAAGGCAAGAGCGTCAAGTATTGTGCCGGCAGGAAAATCTCCAACCCAAGTTGTAACGCCTGTAGTTGTATCAACCATTCTCAGTTCATCATTAGTTGAAATATTGTTATATGTAGTCAGATAAAGTGCCGGTGTTCCTGATGTTTCATCAAAGTCCATGCCAAGTTCATTTTCAGCATCAAAATCAAGAGCTACTGTTGCAGTGGTTGTGCCGTCAGCCGTATTTAGAGTTAAAAGCGAATCAGTTGCTGTATCAATGCCGTACAGATTGCCTGCTGAATCAATAGCTATACCCTGAATGCAGTTTGCGGCAATCGTCCCTACTACTGTTGCAGCTCCGGTAGCGGGATCGATAGTATAAAGAGTAGAGCTGCCAGCGCAGTTTGTGGACGAGGCGTACAATGTTGTAGCATCGCCTGTCAAACCTGACCAGTTCTCCCCGGTCTCTGCCATAGTAGTTCCGCTGATCTCAGTATCGCTGATCAATGTTATTGTTCCTGTGCTCGTATTGTAGTTGTAAAGAGCATTATTCTTTACGTTTGTAACAGGATGTTCATAGCCATCAATCAGATAGAGATTTGTAGAAGTGGTATCAGACAGGAGAAAGTCAGCGCCGGTGATCTTGGTGCCTGCCAGGTTGGCAAGACTTGTTAATGTTCCCGTGCTGTTAGTTGGGAACGAAAGGAGTATATTGTTCACTGCTTCAACAGCATAGGCTTTTGTGCCTGACCCGGCAGCAAAGGAAACTCCTGTCGAAACCAGCAAAACAGAGAGCATGAAAAGGCATAGAAACAATTTTCTTCCACTCATGGACCTTATTTTGATACTGCTCATAATATTCATCCTCCTTTAAATCTGCAAAGAGTTTAATTAATAGTTTAACTCAGTAAAATATATCATTTTTTATTAGTATATACAAGCAGAAAGTTAAATTAAAGGATGAGGGTGTTGATATTGGCAGATTCTGCTTATTTCTGCCTTTTATTCTGGACAGATATGAGATATGAGTTTTGCTGTTACTTGAATTCCTGTTTATCCCGCGAGACAAGACATTTCTCTATCCTTTTATTTGATTCATCCATATAACAGCGGAAGGCAATATTATGCGGAGCAGGGCCGGTTTTATGTTTCCAGGCTGTAAGCCACCGCTCATCAGCAAAATAACATAACCGATACGGGTGAGTAACTACAGCATGCTTTTCTTTCTTCGAAGGAATATAGGTCTGGCTTATTTTGAATTTGCCGTCTTTATCCGTTACAGTTTCCAGACCATCTCCTTCGCATGTGTTCTCAGGATACTTAGAAAGGAACCGGATCTTTATGCCTTCAGCTCCTTTTTCGCCATTGAGGATCTGGCCTTCGATCTTCTGTTCATAAGGAGCCGGAACACAACCTATAAGAATTGCGACCAGCAGGACCGAATGTAACCTTTTCATTGTCTTTGTCATTCTGTTTTTGGCTTAACGCTAAAAGCTGGCAGGAATTATAAACTATCCCTGAGCTTTTTGTTGTGCAGCCTCGGAGTTCATGACCAGCTGTGAGCGATTCATCATCTCGAACCTTTCGTCCATGATCCGGTCATGGCTGCCCATCAGGAAAAAGCCGCCGACTCCCATGAGCAGAAAAATCAGCCCGCACACAGTCACAACCAGAGGGCCGAGCCAGAACTGGGAAAA
>MHDW01000226.1:4392-9701 GCA_001803645.1 Nitrospirae bacterium GWC2_42_7
AAACCTCAACCTCTGTCCCGGTTTCTATGATCGGCTTGCCTTTGCCTCCGGACGAACCAGTGAAACGAACTTTCTCCCCTGTTTCGGTCAGGAATTCGGCCACCGGATAATAGGATATCACCTTCTGAGAATAAGGATTTTTTTTGCCGATGGTTTCAAGGGAAACTCTCTCCTCCTGGGCCACCACCTTGCCATGTGCACGTAAACCGCTCTGAAAAAGAGGCAAACGCTTTGCCCCCCACATTGCGCCGCTGATCAAGGCACCCAGGCCAAGTCCTCCGAAAAGCAACAAAACTATCCACTTCATAGCTTTAGCACCTTCGTCTCAATCTCCAAAACGCGGACACAGATATTAGGAGTTTAACGAACTTTTCACAAGAATACCTTAAATCTAAATGTGTTATCAATCCATTCTCAGCGGTCCGGATAAAATTAAAAATCAAACCACGTTAATCCCGCGTCCAGTGTAGTGATTCGTTAGCAGCTCAATTTTTTGACTCTATTAGCCTGCCACTAACAAATTTATGAATTATGCTTGAAACATATGTCTGGTAAGGTAATCCCTCGTTTACTGCTTTTTTTTGCAATTCGGTCAGATCTCTTTCTGAAATTCTTATATTTAGCCTTTTATCTTTTTTAAGAGTGTTTCTTGCATATTTCATTAGCTCTGCTCTTCTTTTTGAAAGGTTCTTTACCGGGACCCATTCACCCTTCTCAAAACTGGCCAATATTTCTTGTTCTTCAGTTGTTAATTTAGTTTTCATTTTTCTCCTCCGAAATAAATTTCTGTTGCTTTTCTGCTGGGAATAATGGTTTTCAAAAATAATTCTTCTGCATCCTCGACATAAGGGACGGATAGACTGTTTCAAGAATCTTGATGTGCTCAAATTGCAAGATGGATTCATGGTCCAGTCTGACAATTGGATATTCTCCGTTAGTCTTTCTTTTTTTGATATCAAAGCACAGCGGATCATATGAACCGTCTGCTGGCCGAGCGAAGTGCAGGAACCCATTTGCCGTTGTTGTTTTAAATATGATTTGGTCTTTGAATATTGCCTTGCTTAAATCATCTCCGGCATTGTCGCCGTGTTTTGAATAGAATGTAATTTTCTCCGCCGTGAATTGGTCGAATATATATCTAGTGATGAGAGACATGAACGAAGGCGGATATTTTGCTGGAAGAGCGGAAATAAGTTGAAAGAAATGGACTCTTATAAATCGGTGAATTCATAGCAAAAATGGCATTTCGGACTGCAAGAAAGTGCGGCTTATGGAAGTCGCTTCTTCCAGTAGCCGGGCTCACGATGGCAGTGCATTACCGCAATAATAAGAATGTAATCTGGTTCGATAGTGTATAGAACGGCGTAAGGAAATACATCCCTCATAATAGCGTGCTGCATCTTTATATTCTTCGAGTGCCTCCGGATAAAATTCAAATTTCACTTCGTAATTGACTGCCGCACTTGCGCCAAGGCAACATCACCTGGAATTGTTTGAACACGCCCGCTACGAACATCATCACGACGGCGACATGCCTCAGCCGCCCAGAGTTGATGAATATAGCCGTCTTCAGCCGGATCCAAACTTTCCACTAATCTGTCGGCAAGAAGGGCGCGAGCTTCACTGGGAAGAGAAAGAGCTTCTTCTGCGATTTGTTCAACTGTAAGGCTCATGGAAAACGTCCTTTAACATACTTGAGGCCTCTTTCGTATTGAAGTATTGTTATACGCCGTACCCCCCATCTGAAACTGAAGACAAATAATGAAAGAACGGCCAAAATAACAACGAGTTCAATTACTGCCTTAATAAAGTCCATAAGCACCTCCAATTGATTGCCTGTCTCTTAATGGACCTCTGCGCGTTGGGGAGGACAAAACCTGCACGCCGCCACACAGATGCGTTGCCGCAGGCCCCTTAGAGACAGTGCATAGGGAGTTGAACCCTTGAGCTGGTGCTCTACCAGAGGAAGGGCAACACGCGGGACCAGAGCAGCAACGCTGCGAAGGCCGCTTCCGTCTCCCAATATTAAATGCCGTATTCAGATCTTTAATGAGAATAATTAAAATGCTCAAAACCTGTCAATGACAAGGTGTGCAGGATGTCTTATTAATGCTCGTGTTCAACCGTCGCCGTGAGGGGCGTTTTTTTTGCAACTCTATCGATGGCGTTGATACCTTTTACTGCAGTTCAAAGGTAACGGAAACGCTTGCAGTAACTTCGACATGAGAAGGGTCGACACTTATGTATTTTGTCGGATAGTTTTCTTTTCTGCCAAAGGTGTAAATTTGCTGCTCAACATCACCGCCACTACAACCGACGGATGAAATTCTACCAAGCTTTCTTCCAGTAAGTGTAGAAACTTTCTCTGCCTTTACTTTCGCATCTTCAAATGCTTTTTTTCGAACCTCATCTGCAAGAGAGTCCGATTCAGTTAATCCGAATACGATAACGGTGTCTACTTCACCTCCAAATTGAACATTTGAAGGTGCCTTCATGACTGCACCTTCACGAATAGCGGTATCTATGATGTTCAGAGCGAGATCCATATCAGGAGCGATTGTAATTCTTATTCGTTTTGTCATTTCAGGTCGAGCCGGATCCTTTTTCATTTCCGGTCCCCACATTTCATTTCGCTTCTCGCCAATCTGTATATCAGTAACATTTATTGTTTTGATGTTTTTATGATTAGTACGCAGTGCCTTTTCTATGGAGTCAGCTTTTTCTTTTGCGCGCTTCGCCGTATCGGTCATCAATATGCCATCACCAATTACATAAACCGTTACAAACGCAATATCCGGCTTCCGTTCGATCTTTCCCGCTCCCGATACTGTAAGGGTATTTACATCGGCAGCTTTTGATACATAAGGCAACAAAACAATAGCCAACATACAGATCGTCAAGAATGTTTTTCGCATGATACTCTCCTTTTCTTTGTTATTTATAAAGATAGACTAACGAGTCTGTAGAAAAAGTCTGTTTTTGAAATTCACCGGCTTTTTCCTGGTGTATTTGTATTGATTCCGGGTTTTATTATTTCTGAACTACCTTTGAATTCCAGATAAGTTTTAAAACTAGAGATTATGCCTTATTCTTGAGGTTCTATAGTCCTTGCAACCTCTCCGCCGCATTTCTTACATGTACCCCGCAACACCAGAAGGTCATGAGTCATTCTGCCTTCTCGAATTTGAATTGTAGTCATATCTTTGCAACGTGTGCAGTATGTGGAATTTATTATTGCTTTTTTCGAGTCTCGCGATATTTCGTCCCATCTCTTCTTTGCCGCTGCTGTCATTTTGGGGAACGGCACCGGCTTTATTGCTTTTTTTGTTTCCGTTGTGAAATGTCTTTCAAATAGCTCCTTGGCTTTGAGATAACCTTCTTCAGTCATTCCGACAGATTTGGTTTTTGATATTGGATTTGATATATATCCTTTTGCATGAAGTCTATTCAGTGTATCCCAATCAAATGACTTCCAGGCACTTGCACCCATTCCTTCATGGCGAGCATGAACGACTAGATAGAGAAGGGCGAGAGTATATTCGTCTATTTTGTCTTCATCGTAGTTCATTCATTTCTCCGTCGAACGCCGGGCATGAGCCGCGCGCTCTCATTGTCTATTAAATAGTGAAGGGTATGCTCAAAGGTCCCTGGTATTATCTGCTTGTCAAAGTGGACTGGTATGAACTTCCCCTGTGAATAATCGTATTCTTTGTATCTCGCCATATCTCTCCTTTCTCTTATAACCCGTTTGGTTAATTTCTTTACGTAATGATATGACGTTTTATAGAGGTTTGCAAGACTTATTTTAGGCTTTTTCTACAGGTTCAACGACTGAAGTCACTGGCGCGGGAGATGTAATAATGATAAATCAAACCGCGTTTATCCCGCGTCCAGTGGAGTGATTGGTTATGCAATCTTCTGTTGCTTTTTAATAATTTCAGTTAAAGACCGCAGTGCTTGATTTACAGCATCATGATTAGGAAAGAACTTAGCAATATCGGGTTCGATGACGACGACATTTGTTCCTTCCGCGTATCTCTTTGCATATTTCCCGCGAATCCCCCTGCTGAAATCATATTCTTCAAGCATATTCTTGTCTTTTTGCATTCTTTTCATATTGTTTCCTTTCCTTTTTTGTTGCTTTTCTTGCGCTTATTATTCTTATCTTGTCCCCTCTTTCTGTATGCACAATGACAAGAAGACGGTTCTTAACTGAATTTCCAATAAGAGTGAATCTATCTTCTTCATCGGAATGCAAAGGGTCATGAATAGTTAATGATAGAGTATCTTTGAATACCGTGCTTGCCTCATCGAAAGATATTTCATGAATTTCTATATTCTTTTTAGCTTTGTTCTTATCCCATTCAAATAAAAGCATATATTTTGTGATTTATTATAGCTTTTGCAAATGAATCTGACAATGGGCGCTCATGATTAAAACGCTTTTCTTTTGAAGCGATAAACATATTTAAGATACTTTAAAGTATTAATCACGATAAATATAGGACCAGCAAAGAGGCCCCAGACAGTCCATATTCCAAAGACAAGATTCCACAAAGTGGATTGTAGAATAACCTTGGACATACAACGTTTACATAAATTGCCTTTATAAACGCCTTCGCCTTTGACGTACCAATAAAAAGTGCAATGCTGAACTCTGGCACTATCGTGACATCGGTCGCAGACGTCAGAAGTTGCCTGTGCGTTGGTTTTAAACCATTCGTATTGTGTCATCTATTATTTCTGTCATCATATTTTATTGACGGCATAACGCCTGGCATGAGGGGCGCGGGGGCACAAAGGCTGGAATGAAAAACGAAAAGCGTTTATCACCGCGTCCTCTGGAGCAATTTGTTCTAAGGTCTTTCATGTTTTTGATTCTATGTTGCCTTTAATGCCGTGGCTGTTATTGCCATTAATTAATTTATCTATTTTGACGTAGAACGCCCATGCTCAGGGGCGCGGGGGCACAAGGGCTGGAATGAAAAACGAAAAGCGCTTATCACCGCGTCCTCTGGAGCAATTTGTTCTAAGGTTTTCATATTTTTTATTCTCTGTTGCTGTAATCAGTCTTTAATTTGCAGCTGTTTCTGATTTCTTCTGTTGCTTTTAATGTCGTGGCTGTTATTGCCGTTAATTAATTTCTTTATTATTATTTTGACTTAGAACGTCCGAAGTCACTGGCGCGGGGAATACGGATTAATTGAAAAATTATCACAGTTTATACCCGCGTCCAGTGGAGTGATTCGTTATGTTATCTTCTTTAATTCTTCATAGTATTGCGTCTTATTGAAAAAAAATTCACCTAT
>MHDW01000227.1:0-1920 GCA_001803645.1 Nitrospirae bacterium GWC2_42_7
ATGAGCATGTAGTTAAGATCCCCTTTGTGCACATATTGTCTTTTATGGCTATAGGGATGCCTGAAAGAGGCTTGCCATTTCCTGATGCAATATCCTCATCAGCCTTTACAGCCATCATTTCTGCCTCTTCTTTTGTTAAAGTCACATATGCCTTTATCCTGTCCTCGACCGCATCGATCCTGCTGTTAACAGAAGATATAATTTCTTTGGAGGAAACTTCACGCTTTTCAAGCAAGTGTCTTAATTCAGATATACCAAGGCTGTATAATTCCAAGAAATCCTCCTGATAAAATTGACGACTTTGTAAAAAGTCCGCATGCTGCGTTGCGCTTCAAGGTTCGTCACTGCAACGTACCCATAAGTACGCCTCATTCCTCACTTTTCGCGCGCCTTGCCTCCGGCGCTTCTTACAAAGTCGTCTCATTTCTGACTTTTTACGAGACCATCAAAATTGCTTTAAAAGTTTAGCACCCGTGATTTAAAGTTTGCAAGCAGGAAGACATATGCAGATATTTATTTCCTCTTGTGGAAATCGACCCTCACAACCTTCTGCCCCTTTTCAGATTTTTTGATCACAGGAGGAGCTTCGGTTTTTTCCTCTGCTTTTTTATCTGAAGGATATGCTGTGAACTGTGCATTAAGCTCAGGTGAAAATACAGAGAGTATATCTTCAGCAGGGACAAAACATTTTTCAGGGCTTGTGCCAAAGACAAGTGTTACAGAAATACCATCATCTTCCCAGACAAAATTCATCCGTTTATTGAATACAAGGACGATGCCTTTTTCCTCTTCCTCTTTAAGAAACCCTCTGTTGCCTATCACAACATTTTCAGAATACCCGACATGCACAAAAACCCTGCCGGCAAGATCAATCATCTCATAAAAAACATGTTTCTTAAGATCATTCATGCTCGAAACCATACTCAAGTCCTCACTACTGTTCCATATTGCTGTCTTTTTCTCTGAATTGCTTAAGCACTTCTTCTGCGGTCTCTTTATCTTCTTCCCTTACAAGCACTCTCACTTCGCCTATCTTTCCCACATTAACAGGATATGGACTGATCTTTGAAGACCTCAAGACAACATCCATATCTCCGCTTTCAAGCAGGTCCTTGATCATCTCTGCCTCAAGCTGGTCATATGTCACTATCAGTTCAACCCATTCTTTCTGCATACATTAAAGCATAGAATGAAAATAATGCTTGTGTCAAAGTCATATTTACAGGACGCAAAGTTTCATGCAAGTTTTCTTTAAGATTAAAACTGAACCCACCCCTGCACCCCTCCAGGGAGGGGACCTCATTTTTGAATTTTATGTATTAATTCCCCTCTTGGGAGGGGATTAAGGGGTGGGTTATTTCTCGCAATTGAATGGATAATAAGCTAGCGTATTTGGAATTAACAAGGCTAAAAATGTAATATAAATCACCCATGAAAAATACAAAAACTCACTCTGTAGAGATCTATGCTGATGGTGCATGCAGCGGAAATCCCGGCATAGGCGGATACGGGGCAATACTTAGGTCCGCAGATAAAGAGAAAGAACTGTCCGGCTGTGAAATGCATACAACAAACAACAGAATGGAACTCCTCGGAGTTATCACAGCCCTTGAGGCCATGAAAAAACCATGCAGGGTCAGGATAACAACTGATTCGAAATACATAGTCAAAGGAATGACTGAATGGATAGACGGGTGGATAAAGAACAATTGGAAGAATTCTCAGAAAAAAGATGTCTTGAACAAGGACCTATGGGAGAGGCTTCTTAAGGCTTCAGAGCCGCATGATACTGAGTGGGTATGGATAAAAGGACATAACGGGCATGCTGAAAATGAAAGATGCGATGAGCTTGCGAGGGAAGCGATAAAAAAATGCAGAAAGTCAATGATAGGCAAAACAAGTTGATATGAAGAAACCTGA
>MHDW01000227.1:2006-3703 GCA_001803645.1 Nitrospirae bacterium GWC2_42_7
GAACTGCGGAGAGCTGTCAATTTTGCGCACGAGCAAAAAGTCAAAGCCTACATCACAGTCAACATCTTCCCCCATAACAAAGATATAAATTTCATAAAAGAACATATAGGGGTTATCAAAGATATAATGCCTGATGGGGTGATTGTTTCAGATCCCGGTATTTTTATGATGTTCAGAAATCTCGCTCCTGAAGTCAATCTTCATGTCAGCACACAGGCCAATATAACCAATGCCGAATCTGCAAAGTTCTGGGAAGGCCTTGGAGCAAAAAGACTCGTACTATCAAGAGAGCTGACCATAGACGAAATAAGAGAGATACGGGACGTTACTTCACTCGAACTCGAAGTATTTGTGCACGGTTCGATCTGCATATCTTATTCAGGGAGATGCTATATAAGCAGTTTTCTCGCCTCACGGAGCGCAAACACCGGAGAATGCACAAACTCGTGCAGATGGAACTACTCCCTGATGGAGGAAAAAAGAAAAGGTGAATATCTCCCTGTTTTCGAAAATGACAGGGGCACTTACCTGATGAACTCCAAAGACCTCTGCATGATCGAACACCTGCCGCTTCTTGTTGGTGCAGGGATAGACAGCTTCAAGATCGAAGGCAGGATGAAGGGGATCAATTATGTTGCAGGCGTTGTGAAGACTTACAGAGAAGCTGTTGACACTGCGTACAATGGAAAGGCATACAATATTGATCCAAGGTGGCTCAGAGAGCTTTCGATGTTCAGCAGCAGAGGATATACCACCGGAATGTTCCTCGGGAAACAGCCTGATGAGGACTACAACTTCGATGAAGCAAGTTACAAGATGAGCCATGACCTTGTAGGGGTCATCCTCGAAATAAAAGATAACATTGCAAAGGTTGGGCTTAGGAACAGGCTTGATGCTGGCGATGAACTCGAATACCTTTCTCCAGGACTTGAAGAAAAACTTTTCAAGATAGATTCAATGCAGAACAATGAAGGAGAAAAGATATTCTCAGCAAGGAACGAAGATATAATTTATATTAATGTGCCTTCGGGTGTCAGAGCAAACGATCTTATTAGAAGAAAGAAAAGCGGGGAATAAAAAGCTAGAAATTGAAGATATTTTTCTCAGGAATAGGCGGAAGCGGCGTTTCTGCAATAGCAGGTTTTGCCGCTGACAAAGGATACTCTGTTACAGGAACAGACAGGCTCTTTGATAAAAATCCCGGCCACCGGATATTTAAACAGTTAACCGAAAACAACATCTCAATAGTCCCTCAGGACGGCAGGGGCATTAACAATTCTTTTGATCTTGCTGTATTCAGCACAGCAGTCGAAAAAAACAACCCTGATTTTATAGCTGCTGAGAATTCAGGGGTAAAGATCAAAACCCGGCCGGAATATCTCTCTGAACTTGTCTCTCAATACAGAACCATCGCAGTTGCAGGCACGAGCGGGAAATCAACAACAGCAGGCATGCTGGCTTATATTATGCAGGATTTAGGCATGGGGCCTAATTATATCGGTGGCGGAATGGTCAAGCAGTTCAAGACAGAAAGAAATGCAGGGAATTACTTATCAGGGAATTCCGATATGCTGATCATCGAGGCCTGTGAGTCCGACGGCACTATCGTTAATTACAAACCCTATTTTTCTATGATCTCGAACCTATCTCTTGACCATAACCCTGTTGAAGAAACAGCAGAGATGTTCAGAAAGCTT
>MHDW01000227.1:3715-4578 GCA_001803645.1 Nitrospirae bacterium GWC2_42_7
TCAGGACTTGTTATCACAAGCAGAGATGATGAGAATTTCCAGAGGTTTGACATTAAAGGCCTTAAAGGATTTTCGATCGACAATGATTCAGAATACAGGGCTGTGGATATTGAATATCTTCCTTTTGACACACTATTTAAAGTTAACGGACATAAATTTCTCACTCAACTGCCTGGCAGGCATAATCTGTATAATGCATTATCTTGCATAGCGATTCTTTCTGAGATGGGCGTACCAATAGAAAAAATCTCTGTTGCGCTCGCCGGATTCTCAGGCATAGAGAGAAGGTTCGATATCCATCTGAAAAACGGTAAATACCTTGTTGTTGATGATTACGCCCACAACCCTCACAAGATAGCCAGTCTCATGGATACAATAAATAAGATCAGCAGAAACGTCTGCTATATATTCCAGCCCCATGGATTTGGCCCAACCCGGCTCATGAAAGATGGCTACATCAGGGTGTTTTCGGAAAACCTTAGAAAAAACGATGTCCTTATGCTTCTTCCGATCTATTACGCAGGAGGAACAACTGCAAAAGATATTTCAAGCAAAGACATAGCAAAGGGTGTAGCTGCTTCCGGCAAATCAGCTATGGTTATCGAAGACCGGAATAAAGTATTCAATCGGTCAAACAAGTACAGCAGTTATATTGTCTTCGGCGCAAGAGATGATACTCTGTCTGATCTTGCGGAAAGTATTGCAGAGAAATTGAGATGATCACAAATGGATAAAAACAAAGCAAAGGAATTGAGAATGCTTGCAACCGAGGTATCTGAAATGATAGAGCTTCTAAGCCCTTTTATTCAGCATCATACAGAGGCAGTATGCCCCACATGCCAGAAAGTCTGTTGTATAAACAA
>MHDW01000227.1:4598-4876 GCA_001803645.1 Nitrospirae bacterium GWC2_42_7
ACGATATTCTTTTTATCCAGGCTTTGGGAGAAAAACTGCCTGTTCACAAAGACGGGGTTGATGACTCAGCTCCATGCCAATTCCTTAATGAATACGGCTGTACTATCAAACGCTCCCTGAGGCCATACAGATGCAACTGGTTTTTCTGCACTCCTTTACTTAAACATATGTTGAACATCCCTGCACCAGAATACCGCAAGTTTTCCGACTCTCTTAGAACGCTCACAAAAAAAAGGCAAGAACTGCTCAATGAGTTTGCAAGAACCGAAGAACCTGCA